>CAYPVN010000050.1:0-11197 GCA_964414155.1 uncultured Chitinophagales bacterium | reverse complement strand
TTCTGAAATCTTGAATATCTTCAGTCTCGTATAAGTATCTTGAGTTTAGGAAAATCGGATGGTAGTAGTAAGCAAAAAAACCACCTACTACTGCAAATGTTATGAAATACTTTTGAATGATTCTGAATTCGCGAAAAAGAGCATCAACCGTTACGTATGCGACCGCCAAAGCAATGAAAAAGTAGTAAGCCCCAGAACAAATGTATTGATAAATGAAAACCTTGGTTAGGGGGCTTACGAAATAGTACAAATGAAATGGAATAGAAAGGCTGAAAATCAAAGCGAAGTTAACAAAAATAAATTTGTTTTTGCTTGTTGGTTCATAATGAATCATATGTAGCAAGATAATGAAGAGCAATAACTGGAGCGAGTAGCTCAAGACGCTAAAGGTTTCCACATCATCATGGGGAAAGAGAAACGAAAGGAATAATATTCCAACCGATACCACCCATATCCCCATGATCCTCTTAAACAGTGTCATTTCTACAAGTTCTGTAGTTGTTTATTTTTCAGGTCAAATATATGAACCAAAGAAGGACAAGTCAACAAGGGAACGCAAATAATTTCAGAAATATGGCGTTTTCGTGCGAGAAGTCACGAAATTCAGATCTTTGACCAAATCTGCAAGATTTTCAAAATAATGCTTGACCGTTACTTGCGATTTTCATATATTTTTTGCGATAAATCTTCCATCTGAGTGACAATGCTTGCTCAACCCGAAATGCCTAGGTTACTAAAACGAAGCTCCGCAGCAACAGTCAAGTTATTGTTTCCCGACAATTGAGTATGAACATCCCCGATCTTACAGGTCGGATCACTAAATAACCATTCACAACATCCTAATAGGAGTCTTTCCATGTCCCACACCTCCAAGCGTTTCCGTTCCCTCGTGATCATGGTCATGGCCGTTGTCGCGACTAACATAGCGATCTCGTTTGCCAGTGATCATAAAGGCAACACATCGATTCATGGACTCACAGTCTCCAAGAGTGGGGTTCCCAACATTCCTGACTTTCCCAGACCAAAGAGTGGCCTCCCCAATATCCCGGATTTTCCTCGCCCATAACGCGCAAAGATAGTATTCTAGCAATTCATATCCAACCGTCCTTCCTTACAAGAAGGGCGGTTTTTCTTTTTGGAGACGTTGTATTCCTAATTCTTGATTGAGTATATTATCTATACACATTCAATCAACACTGAACCTAAGCGTCCACTCCATTGTGACCGACAATCACGACCTTAGCACATCTCGAGAACCGACATCCGAAGGATTAGGGACATACCTTCTTCACTCGTTCCTTTTCCTTCTGACATTTCTTACCACGATTCTTGCAGGTGTTCAATGGTTAAACAAGGACCCGTGGGAACTCACAAATTTCTCCTCGGGCTTAAGATACGGACTTCTGATTGTTCTGATGCTTGCCTCACATGAATTTGGACATTACTTTGCCGCACGGTATCATCGAGTAAAGGTTACGCTTCCGTTCTTCCTTCCCTTCCCTTCTTTTTTTGGGTTATTCCCTTTTGGAACGTTGGGTGCTGTCATAAGGATCAGGTCAGCAATTCCTTCAAGAAAAACATTGTTTGATATCGGTGTGGCGGGGCCATTGGCTGGATTCGTTGTCAGCTTGACGATACTCATTCTTGGATTCGTTTTCTTGCCGCCGAGAGAGTATCTCTACAACATTCATCCGGAGTATACTCAACTCAAAACGATTCCCGAAGGGGGTATAGCTTTCGGCAGCACTCTTCTCTACTCGATTGTGTCAATGCTGTTTGCTCCATCCGATGCATTTCTTCCACCAATGAACGAGATGTATCACTATCCCTTCCTTTGCGTTGGTTGGTTTGGGATGTTCGTTACGGCAATGAACCTCCTCCCAATTGGGCAACTCGATGGCGGACACATTTCCTATGCGATGTTTGGTCGAACCCACCATACCATCGCACAGGTATCACTCATCATTCTAATCATAATGGGTCTAGCGGGATTCCTTCCCGCATTAGATATCCCTTTTCATCATGGCTGGACCGGGTGGTTGTTTTGGGCTCTCGTGCTCATTATGTTCATGAGAAGATCGGGATTTCAAAGGCCGATGATTGAAGACGACACAGGTTTAGATCGAACGCGGATGATAATTGGTTGGATCTGCTTCCTGATTTTTGTTGGATCGTTTTCAATAACTCCATTCACAATCCAGCTTCGATAGAAAATCCCCGATTTGTTCATGGACCTGAAACAACCTTGACATTGTTAACCGATTTCCATAGCTTGGGTGGAAAGAATCAAGAATATGTCGACAGAACGAGGAGACGTAATATTCTGAGTGTTGGTACAGAGTAAATCGATTCACATTGTTTGATACCAGCACCCGTGGTCTCCTTACAGTCACAGAGCACCGAGTCTTCGTTGTTCATCTTCCGATCGAACAGCACACGACCCGGTTTTTTTGTTTGTAATAATCATGGCTAAGCAAACTTATCCAATAGTACCCTTTCTTCTCCTGACTTTCCTGATTGGATGTGAGAATAAGGAGATCGCGGTCGATAATCTTCAAGGAAATCCCCCCTTTGTAGGAAGCGTAACTCTAGCTCCCGATAGCACAAATATAGATACTCAGGTTCCTCTGGACGGATTGTACACTGTAGCCACTGTTGTGAGCGCAAGTGTAACAGATCCGGAGAGTGCGGCCAACCTGGCTAAGGTAGCCGCAAACATAGTTCGGCCGAATTCCTCCGCTTCTATTCTGACGATTGATCTTCACGATGATGGAGTTTCTCCCGACCCTATTGCCAATGACGGCAACTACACTGCAAACGCTGAGTACAAGGTGACACGATCTCAGGCGGGACGATACAGAATACAGGTCAGCGCGACAGACAAAGATGGGTTGAGGAGTAACATTGCGGATCGGTCTTTTTTTGTAGCCCGTAACAATTCCAAACCGACATTGTTTGGTTTGATAGCTCCCGACACGATAACTATCCCTGTCGGTGTTTCGTTACTTGTCCATATAACGATATCTTCATCCGATTCGGATGGGATCGCCGACGTTCGGGAGGTGTTCTTTCGAAGTCTAACGTCGACCAATCCAGATTTCAAGTTCTTCCTTAAAGATGACGGTGGGACTGACCCAATCACCCCACCCCTCTTCCAGCCGAGCGGAGATTCCGTTGCAGGTGATGGGCGATACTCGATCCTGATCCCTTTGACCGACGGCCCCAACGTCAGGCGAACAAACATATTTGCTTTCCAGGCATTTGACTCTTTCGGTGATTCCAGCGGTACGCCCCTCAGCCATCAACTTGTGGTGCGGTAACATATGCGCTGGATGCGAGATGTATATCCTGTGTTACAATTCGCAATAGCAGGAACATTGTTCCCTTCCCAGCTGTCGGCCCAATCTATTTATCTTTCCACTCCGAAACTTACCGAGGCCCAGGGAACGATTTCATCTCGTCCTCCCAGTAACTCCGTATCTCAAATGGCGACACCGGGTTCAGTTCTCTGGCTTGGAACCAGCAAAGGGTTGACCCGCACCTTTGATAGTGGACGCTCGTGGGAGAATTTCCGCTCCGATCCCGCATTTGCCAGCAATGGCATTTTCGCCATTGCAGTTAAGAGGGACACCGTGTGGAGCTCGACAGGATACTCTCAAAAGGTGGATGAATCGCGAGTTCAGACGGGCACCGGTTATGCCTTCTCAATTGACAATGGCTTGTCGTGGACTCACCGTGCGCAGCCTCTCGATGAGCCTGATGACAGTCTCAAGGAGTACGGTTCCAACCTTGTCAGGTTTCTCCCGATCATTGTTGATGAACAGAATGTCACATTCGACATGGCTCTTTCCGACAGCTTTGTGTGGATCGCAAGCTGGTCAAGCGGACTGCGTCGATCACGCGATCTCGGAGAGTCATGGGAGCGAATTGTCCTGCCGAACGATCTGCGCAATTCCATCTCTCCTGACGATTCCCTCGGCAGATACGTCGTTGATCCACGGAGAAACAACAACTTCCTCGCATTTTCGGTGTTTGTAAAGGACGCTTCAACGATCTGGGCAGGAACTGCCGGCGGAGTCAACAAATCAACGGACGGAGGAACAAGCTGGTCCAAATTCACGACTCTGAATCAGCAAGCGCACATTCTCGGCAACTGGGTCATTGCAATCGAAGGACAGCAGCTTAGCTCAGGCTACCGGCTCTGGACGACAAACTGGAAGGCCGATCTTGACCCGAACGAAAAGTACGGCATTAGTTACACCGATGATGGAGGTCGCATATGGCGAAACCTTCTTCATGACACGAAGGCTTACGACTTCGCCTTCAAGGACTCCATTGCCTATGTGGCAACGGATGACGGGGTTTATCGGACGACTGATGGCGGGATTTCTTGGTCGCGTTCTGGAACCATCATTGACAAATATACGCGCCAGCGTATCACATCGGTCGCTGTGTTCGCCGTGGGGGTAATCGGCGATACTGTCTACTGCGGTACCAGTGATGGATTAGCGAGAACAGTTGATAACGATGCACATCCATTCGGCCAGACTTGGGAAATCTTGCGCACCTATCGCGAAGTGGGCAAGACGGGAACAACATACGCGTACCCCAACCCTTTCTCCCCCGATGACGAGATCGTTCGAATTCATTACGGCACCGGCGGCGACGCAGCAAGTGTTACGGTCGAGGTGTTCGATTTTGGAATGAACCGGGTTCGCACCATCATCAAGGATGCGGATCGATCCGGCTCCGCTGAACATGATGAGATTTGGAACGGTCTGGATGACTACCACCGACAAGTCGCCAACGGCGTGTACTTCTACAAGGTGGTAATGAATGGCAGTGATCCCCTATGGGGCAAGATTCTGGTTCTCCAATGAGCCGACGAATGAGGAATTGCTTGTCTGATCGGATGCTGATACTCACGGCGATTATCTTGATGCCGACCATCTCCCATGCGCAAATCGGTGGTGCTGCTGGCGCGTTCAGCAGAATGGGATTTGGAGCTCGTGGCATGGGGATGGGAAACGCTCAAACCGCGGTGACCTCGGGTGATCTTGTCGGGTATTATAATCCGGCAGCCCTCCCTTTTGCAAAGCGTCATACCATCTCGGCTTCGTTCGGCGTACTCTCACTGGACAGATCACTGAATTTCATCAGCTACTCGCAACCGCTCCCCCGCGCCGGTATTTCTGCCGGCATCATCAATTCTGGAGTAACCGATATCGATGGCAGAGATAGCGATGGGGAACAAACCGGTCCATTGCTTACGTCAGAGAACCAGGCATTTCTAGCTTTTTCGATTCAGCCGAGCCCGAAGTTTGCGTTTGGTCTGACCGTGAAGTATTATCATAATCATCTGTACTCGGATGTCATTGCAACGAAGATTAGTCTCGATTTGGGCTTGCTCGTGGCAGTAAATCCATCGCTTTCGTTTGGTGCAACTGCGAAGGATCTGAATTCGCAGTACGATTGGAACACTTCGAATGTCTATGGGAATCTTGGAGGCCAGCTGACGGACAAGTTTCCAAAGCTTTACACTTTCGGAGCTGCGTACAAATTGCAGGACAGTCTCATGCTCATTGCGGTAGACGTCGAAGCAAGTGACCGGAAGACATTGTTAGGGCGTGTGGGTGTAGAGGTTCCATTGGTTCCTGCAATCACACTTCGGGCAGGTGTTGATCGCATCGATCTGAAAGAAAAGGGAAACGGTGTAAAGCCGACATTCGGATTCACGGCACGCAAGAGTATCGGCAATTGGATTCCAGCCGTAAACTATGCCTTTATCCTTGAGCCATTCACATCCTCCGGCATTCATGTTATCAGCCTATCGGCCGTATTCTGAAAACGCCATGAACCATCGAATTCCCATTTTGATATTTGCCAGCGTTCTGTTGATCAGCTTCCAGGAGGCTTGTGGCGAGGCTGGAAAATCCGGTCTCTCATTCTTGAAGCTCGGTGCATCCGCACGCGGTATCGCGATGGGTGATGCAATGAGTGCGAACGTCTCTGGCGCAGCGGCGACATACTACAACCCTGCCGGACTCTTGAACTCGTACGCCGATGATTCCCGCACTCAAATTATGTTGATGCACAAGGAATGGATACAGGATACCCGCACAGAGTACGTCGCGATAAGTTTCTGGCTCGGCGACAACAACGCGCTTGGTTTCTTCCTGAACAGCACAACGATTGCCGAGATAGAAATCCGGACACGCCCGGGAACACCCGAAGGAACTTTTACCGCTAGAAATTTCTCGATTGGCATTTCATACGGCCATGCAATTGATGAAAATCTGCGCCTTGGTTTGACCGGCAAGTTTCTCTACGAGAAGATCTTCATTGATGAAGCATCCGGGATAGCGTTCGACCTTGGCTTGCAGTATACGACGCCGGTTGAGAACCTGTCGGTTGGCGCTTCCCTCTCGAACTTGGGCAGCATCAACGAACTGAGAACTGAGTCTTCAAAGCTTCCCGCATTCCTTCGCATCGGTCCCGCATATTCCCTCGATTTCGAATCGATAAACTCCAAACTAATCATGGCAGCTGACCTTCTCCACTCATTTCCCGATAATCTCTCCCACATGAATCTTGGAGGCGAACTCTTCTTCAACAAGACGTTTGCCGCTAGAGTGGGATTTCAGATTGGCTCTGAGGGACGTGGGTTTAGTACAGGAATTGGGGTACACTATGGAATCCTCGCGTTGGATTACGCATATTCTCCATTATCATTCGATCTGGGTAATTCTCACACCATTGCACTTGTGCTGAATCCATAACAGGAACGGAATGAAGCGTTGCCATGTTCAAGGAAGTGTGCCAAATACAAATTGCGGGGAGTCCATGAACAGTTTTGTACGAACAGTTTTTTTAGCTGGAGTGCTCGTGAGCTTTGCGCTATCAGGAAACGCCGGTGAAAAGGAGCATCTCAAGTGGATGTCCTTCGATGAGGGGATTGCCCACGCAAAGAAGAACAACAAGAAGGTCGTTATTGACGTTTACACCGACTGGTGTGGATGGTGCAAGCGGATGGACAAGGAGACATATGCCGACAAGGATGTCGTCGCCTACCTTGAAAAGAACTACGTCGCCATCAAATTGAATGCCGAATCTTCAAAGAAACTGGCTTTTCAGGACAAGGATTACACCGAGCAGGAATTGTCCGGTGCATTCGGCGTGACAGGATTCCCGACGACGATTTTCCTCTCTTCAAATGGTGATCCCATAACGTTGGTGCCGGGATATGCCGACGCCAAGAGATTCGGAGACATCATTTCATTCATCGCTGAAGAACACTACCTGACGACAAAGTTCGACGATTACGTCGCAAGTAGAAAATAATCTCGCACAAAACAAAAAGAGGCCAAACACAATGCTTGACCTCTCATGATTATCAGAATCCCTCTCCCTTCCAGTTGACCTCTCACACTAAGCGTTCACAATTTTCCTGCTTTCCCACGTTGCTTTGTAGCTTCCCACATACTGAACAATCGAATATAGGTCGATCATCTGGATGCATTCAAGGTTGTATGGGCATTCCTTCTTCCAGCATGGTGAACAAGCCAGGCCTTCCGGGATGAGTTTTTCACCTCGCCCGAACAGATCGATCTCCGTCCAGCAGCTTACGCCAAACCAGACGATAACCTGCTTCTTCAAACCAATTGCCGCGTGCATACCGAACGAATCCCCGGAAATGATAACGTCGCAGACGTTAATGTAACACAACCCCCGGCGCACTCCTTCCGTTGTTGGGGTGCTCACCACCTTGTCTCCAATGCGGCGGACTATTTCAGCATTGCGTTGCGTATCTTCCGGACCGCCTACCAGCACCAGCCTAATCCCCGGTACTGTCGACAGCCGGTGAATCAGCTCCACATGTTGTTCGATCGTCATCTTCTTGTTCGGATAAAGCTCGGAGCAGCCCGTATTGAATCCAACAATGAGAGCGTCGCTGTCTAAACCGGCAGCTTGCTTGTATTTTCTGCAAAAAGCTGATTCCACCTCAGTCAGGTTCAATACGTACTCATCTCGCTTGTAGCGTAACTTGAACTGCTCACAGAGAATCTGGGGAACGGTCTTCTGGTTTACTCTGAACTTTAGATGGTCATCAATGCCGAGCCGATAATTTTCCTGCGCCTCTTTGTTGAGAGGAACTACTGCCCCGTTGTCGTTCAACCCGAACCCAAGTTTCTGCTCGGCCTTTACGCTCATCGTGAACGCACACGACCTCTGCGATTTGTCCGCATTCATCACTACATCAAACGAGAGGTGTTGAAGTATCAGCCAGCTTTCAGGTTCCCAGAGATACACCCTGTCGATATATGGATTATTCTGCAAAAGGGGCGCGGCATTCTTCAGTGTAATCCATGTAACATGGCTTTGGGGAAATTTTCTCTTGATGGCTGGAAGGATCGAGGTTGTTACAAGAACATTGCCCATCGCGTCAAGATTCACAATGAGAATCTTCGTACCGATCGGGTCGAAGTCGACACATTCCTCGTAACAGCGTGTGTCCGGGAAGCACGGCTTGTATCCGTTGAAATGCTTGCACCCTTGAGGCGACGGACTGAAGCTGGTTTTCTTTCCGGCTTTCTTTTGTCTTTTCTTCTTCATGCTACGATCGCATTCTCCTTCAGCAGTCGCTTCACTCCGTTTAGAACATCATCAACAGAGAGCTCCCGCATGCATGGATGGCCGATGGGACAGCGTGTGAAGTTACACCCGAGGCATTCGAGGGTTTCGTTCCTCACGACGACATGCCTTGAACCATATGGGCCTTGCAGGATCGGATTGGTCGGCCCGTAAATACCAACAACCGGGGTACCGACAGCGGCAGCAATGTGCATCGGCCCAGAATCATTGCTGATCAGAATCGAGCATCTCTTTAGGAGCGCCCCCAATTGAAGAAGCGTCGTTTCAGGCGGGATGAACGCCTTGTGCTTCATCATCGATTGAATGGATTCCACATCCGACTTCTGACCCGGACCCCACAAAAGGATCACACTTGCCTTATGCTGCTCGATAAGGAGATCCGCAAGGCGTGCAAACCGTTCGAGCCCCCACCGTTTCGTGTACCAGCCACCTCCGGCGTTGATGCCGGCGATAAATTTTCCGGCCAAACCCTCGCTCTTAAGGACCGCTCCGACCACTTCATCATCATTCGGCGTGACGTGAAAGTAAATATTCCGGTCTTGAATATCAACCCCGATAGCTTCAATGGCGTCGAGGTTGAATTGCGTGTTGTGTACATCGCCACCTCTCGGCGGCACCGGAATGTTGTATGCGTACGACCGTCCTCGAAAGCGGAACCCAACACGGTACCGCGCCCCACTCAGCCGCGTAATCAATGCAGTGCGCGGATTGCCAAACAGATCAATGACGAGATCAAACTCCTTCCCTCGTACCCGTTGGATCAGCCCAAGGCCGCTCATTCTCGATCGATCATACACCATAACATCATCGATGAATGGATTCGTTTTCAAAAGATCGACACTCGGCGGTTCAGTCAGGTACTCGATCCTGGAAGATGGAAAAGCGAGACGGAGGTTCTTTGTTACGATTGTGGAGAGAAGAACATCCCCCACCGCGCGCAGTTTGATGACAAGGATTTTCTGCACTTGTGAACGATCAACGACCACGCGACACCTGAACATTGTCGAGCAGCATGAAATCATGGTTTGCCGAGGATGGAAGGCGTGGTCGGGTGGGTCGTCTTTTCTTCCCCTCGTACATGCATTCTTCGTAGACAGGGCAAACAGCACAATCGGGATTGTTCGAACGACACACTTTGCGGCCGAAACGAATCAGGTTTGTGTGAAACGAGTATCCTCTTCCCTTTGGGATAAGAGGTCTCATCGCTTCAAATGTTTTCTCGGGACTGGAACTGCTTCCAGCAAGGCCCAGACGATTGCAAATCCTGTGAACATGCGTATCGACGGGAAACACATCCCGACCCATCGAGAAGAGAAGAACACACGCAGCGGTCTTGACACCAACACCCTTCATCGCTGTAAGCTCTTCGATCACATTCTTATTCGACTTCTCCCTCAATGACGAGAGATCGTACCTGCCATGGAGCGCATGCACAGCCGTCAGCGTTTCTTTGATGCGGACGGACTTCTGATTTGCCATTCCGCCGATACGTATTGCGGCCTTGATGCCTTGGAGCGGCGCTGTCGCGACCATTTCCCAGCGGGGATATTTCTTCCGCAGGAGAGTGTATGCTCGATGGCTGTTCTTATCGTTGGTATTCTGAGAGAGGATTGTTGCGATCAGCATATCGAGAGGCGAGGGTAGCGATGAAGCCTGCTTGGGAACGCCGAGGAATCGTTCAAGTGTTTTTGTCACGCGGAGTGTCTTCGCTCGCAAAGATCTGAGTCCACCAAAGCGGAGCGTTTTCTTATCCAATGTTCGTGAACGTGTCGTCGTTCTTGATCGTCCCAAAAAACTCCCTGTGTAAACGGTTGAGCGCCTCGTGCACCTGGTTTTCTTCGATTACCAGTGTCATATTCAGATCGGAGGCGCCATAGGAAACCATGGTGATATTCATATCTGACAGTGAAGAAAAAATTCGGTCGGAAACACCGGCGGACCCCCGCATTCCCTTTCCCACCAAACACAAACTCCCCTTCCCGCCAAAGACACGTACTGATCCGAACTCCTCCAACTCATGCACCAAGCCGTCCGCAAACGACTTGTTATCCACTGTAAACGAAATGCTGTATTCCGATGTGGTAACCAGGCCTGTTCGAATACCGAATCGTGTCAGTACGCTGAAAATCCCTTCCCAGAACAGATATTGACTGTATCGCTTCCGGGGGAGAACGGAAATAATGGAGAGATTCTTCTGGAATGCGATTGACTTCACCAACGGCGGCCCATCATGAAATTCATTCTGGACGTCTACTAGCGTACCTGTGCTCTTTTCGCGCTTCGAGTTGAGTATCTGAACGGGGATTCGCTTTTCCAGCACGGGCAACATGGTGTAGGGATGAAGCACCTTGGCGCCGAAGTACGAAAGCTCGAACGCCTCTTCAAACGACAAACGGTTTACCTTCTTCGTATCGTTAACCACGCGCGGGTCGGCAGTCAGGATCCCGTCGACATCCGTCCAGATTTGCACTTTGTCCGCGTTCATCGCTGCTCCGATGATGGATGCAGAGTAATCGGAGCTCTCCCTTCCCATTGTGGTGTATGC
>CAYPVN010000049.1:6664-11229 GCA_964414155.1 uncultured Chitinophagales bacterium | reverse complement strand
ATGTCATTCCAATTTCGAATATCAGTTGCACGACATCCATACCACGAAGCGATATGACCGATCGTGTCTCCCTTCTTGACCTTGTAGGTCAGCTTGGTCTTATCAGAATTGCTGGATGGTGTCTCAACAGATGCGCGTTGCAGTTCTCTTGCGACACGAGAACGCGTGTTTGCTTTCTTTGTACTGGAGCGTGCCTGTCTGGATTCTGACTTGTCCGCTTGTTCTGCGTTCGCGAAAGAAACGGTTTCCAATTGCGTTCCCTTCTGAATAGGAATAACAACCGTCGAACCAACAGCAAGCCTCCGCGAATTCTTCAGATTATTCGTCTGCTGAATGATGCCACTCGCAATACCGTACCTCTTCGAGATTGACCCAAGTGACTCACCCCTGCGCACCGTGTGTACGACCCAGTTGCGCTTCTGGTCGTCGGGGATTGCTGCGTAACGCGCGCTAAATCCTGTTTCGGCTCCCTTTGGCACACGCAGTCTGTAGCCTTTCGTCGCTGGCGGCGTGCACCATTGGACAAGCTCCGGATTCAACTCGCGTAGTGTTTCAACATCAGCGGAAGCACACTGTGCGAGAACATCGAGATCAACGCAATCATCGACTGTCACGTACCCGTATTCCAGCGGATCGGCGGTTGTGAAGCCGGCAAATCCATACTGTGCGGGGTTCATTCCGATGACGGCCACAGCGATGTATTGCGGAACGTAATTTCTGGTTTCGCGCGGGAGATGTTTCCGCAGCCTCCAGAAGTCTGTTGATCCGCTCCGCCGAATTGCGCGATATACACGTCCCGCGCCAGAGTTGTAAGCAGCAAGCGCGAGATACCAATCTCCAAACTCTTCGTTAAGATCTCTCAAGTGCCGGGCGGCCGCTTGAGTCGACTTTTCAAAGTCGCGTCGATCATCATACCAATAGTTTCCCTGTAAACCGTAGAGCTTGCCCGTTCCCTTAATGAACTGCCACATTCCAACGGCTTTGGCCCACGACCGTGCGACAGGATTCAGCCCGCTCTCCACCATGGAGAGAAACGCAATTTCTTCCGGGACATCCTCTTCTTTTAGAATTCTCCTGATTGTCGGGAAGTACTTCCCCGCTCTGTACAGCCACCGCTCCATGTGCTCACGACCCCTCCCCTGAAGGAAAGCGATGTTCTGTTCCACCAGCCTGTTCATGACAATCGGGACGGTCGTTCCTTCGATAATCTTCCGCGAAGACCCGGCATCGAGCGAGTCATTAAGTTCAGTAATCTGGTTGAGCTTTTCACGAAGTGCAAAGATTGACGTCTCAGGACCAAGTTCATCAATCTTGGCAATATACTGTTCGTAGTCCTCGATAACGGCCTTGCTCAGGTCGTTGAAATCCTGATTGGACTCAATGTCGGGATAGTAACTCAGCTCATTCAGGATGGTGATTGTTTCTTCAAATTGAGTTGATGAACGCGCCGAGTCTCCACTCTGCTGTGCAGAGAGAGCGGAAATGTAGTGCTGACGCGCCAGCTCGAGGTTTACACCAATGATGGAATCATTGTGAACGGACTCATCGGCAAGGAGCGACTCATCCACGGAATCAAGATTCGAGGAATCCGGAAAAACCTCTTTAGGCGCGGTTTGTATTGATTGGTGTGCTGTTTCGGTTGTCGGCCGCGAGGATGTGCAGCCTTGCAGTGTGCAAAGAAGTACAGCGGTCCCCCACAGAATCAGTCGGATCATTCTCCCCACCATTTTGGAACAAACATGTTATCGCTTACATGTTATTTGCCCGAATAAGATAACCCATCACCTGCGAATAGTCAAGGCCTTTCTTCTGTCGCACTAAGGTTGGGCAAATAAAAATGCTCAGAGAGGGATATTACCGTGTTTTTTTCGCGGATTGGTGTCGACTTTGTTTTCGAGGATGGACAACGAGTGGATGAGGCGCGGTCGGGTTTCACCCGGTTCGATCACTGCGTCAACATACCCGCGGCTTGCAGCAAGGTAGGGGTTGGCAAACTTTTCTCTGTACTCGTTTTCTTTTTCTGCAAGAGCTTTTTCCTTGTCTGCAGATTTCTCAATCTCACGTTTGAAGATAATCTCTGCTGCCCCCTTCGGTCCCATCACTGCAATCTCTGCTCCCGGCCAGGCGAAGTTCATGTCGCCGCGGACGTGCTTGGAGTTCATGACGTCGTACGCGCCACCATACGCTTTGCGGGTGATGACAGTTATCTTTGGCACAGTTGCTTCGCAGAATGCATACAGGAGTTTGGCGCCGTTGGTAATGATCCCACGCCACTCCTGGTCCGTTCCCGGAAGGAATCCTGGAACATCCTCGAACACGACGAGCGGAATATTGAACGCGTCGCAGAACCGCACGAAGCGAGCCCCCTTGATCGACGATGCGATATCGAGAACACCCGCCAATACGCTTGGCTGGTTGGCAACAATCCCGACGGACCTTCCGCCAAGACGGGCAAATCCTACGAGCATGTTCCCGGCGAACAGTTCGTGGACCTCAAAGAACTTTCCATCATCCATCACAAGCTTGATGACCTGTTTCATGTCGTACGGTTTCGCAGGGCTCTCGGGAATGATTGTGTCCAGCGCGGCCTCACGCCGATTGACATCGTCTTCCGTTGCAAGCGCTGGCGCATCATCAAGATTATTGGATGGAATGTAACTGAAGAGTGTTCGAATATCCTGCAGGCACTGTACCTCATTCTCGCACGCAAAATGAGCAACGCCGCTTTTGGAAGCGTGAGTTATTGCTCCGCCCAGTTCTTCCGCCGTGACTTCCTCGTGGGTGACGGTTTTAGCAACGCTTGGTCCGGTAACAAACATGTAACTTGTGTTTTTCACCATGAATGTAAAGTCGGTGATGGCAGGAGAATACACTGCACCTCCGGCGCACGGACCCATGATGGCCGAGATCTGTGGCACGACGCCCGATGCGAGTGTATTACGGAGGAAAATATCCGCGTAGCCGCCGAGGCTTACCACACCCTCCTGGATTCTCGCGCCACCCGAGTCATTCAGTCCAATAATCGGGCAGCCGACCTTCATCGCGAGATCCATCACCTTGCCGATTTTCTCCGCATGTGCTTCTGAAAGCGAACCGCCGAAAACTGTAAAATCCTGGCTGAAGACACAGACAAGCCGCCCGTCAATCCTGCCGGTGCCGGTGACCACACCGTCACCAAGGAAGCGTTGCTTTTCCAGGCCGAAATCATACGAGCGATGTTCAACAAACATGTCCATCTCCTCGAAGCTCTCTTCATCGAGAAGTATGGTAAGCCGTTCGCGAGCGGTAAGTTTCCCCTTCGCGTGTTGATCATCGATGCGTTTTTGACCGCCTCCCAGAAGGGCTTGTTGCTTCAGATTTCGCAGGTGTTCACTGGATTTCTTGGACATGTTTTCAGGAATTGATTATGGATGATCTATTATCATACCCAACGTTCCAATTTGCCGGCTTCTTTGAGCTTCAGCCTCTCCCAATACACCTGGCCAACCATTCCGCCTGCCACAAAGATAATGCTTGAATAATAAATCCAAAAGAGCAACACAAGAATGAATGCATACGGACCATAAATTTTACTGATGGCGGAGAAATTGGAGAGATACACTGCAAACAGTTTTCCCGACACTACCCACAGTATCGTTGTGGTCACCGTGGAAATCACTCCGGCAACTTTCGGAGGCTTTGAGTCGGGGATGTAACGGTAGACAATATAAAACATGCACGCAGTCAGGCCCATTACGATCACCGTTGGCGTGTCGCGATACAGGAACGGCAGATTGAACCCCGACAATGCAGGAACATTCAGCACGACACGCTCGAGAAGCGAGACGACCCAAACCATGAGGTTTGAAAGAATGAACAGTACGAAAGCCAGAAACACAAAGCCGACATCATGTGCAAAACCGGAGATGACGCTCCTCGTCCGCTTGACACCATAAATCCTGTGCAGGACGCTCCGCAACGCATCGAACAACGACGTCGCAGTCCAGATCAGCACCAACACACCAAAGATCCCGAGAGACGTTCTGTATTGCACGATGTCTGAGATAACGGTAAGAATCGACTCTTTGATGTTGGTCGCGAATGGTTGCGGTGGAAAGATCGCATCAAGGACATCCTTGAGTTGCTGTACACCCAGCTGGGATGAATTCAGGAATGTTCCGAGCGCCCACGCAGCGAGCAGAAACAACGGAATCATTGTCAAGATACCATTGAACGCAAGACCGGAGGCGAGAAAAAGAATATCATCTTCAAAGAACTTCCGTGTGAGTGAACGGGCGTAGAACCAGCCAGCCTCAAGAACCCGCAGGGAAAACTTGACAACCTTGATGACAAACTCGATCATCGGCAGCGAACCCACCCAAGGAAACGCGTGTTTTCTGACGTGCGAAGGAGTGTATCGGCTTCAGCGAAAAAGAGAAACTGGCATGCAGTCATGGGAACCCCCTTCCTTATCCGGCACGGAGTTGCGCGAATTTCAGCATCAGGTGTTTCTTCCCGACCGAATCAAAATCCACAATAGCCCGCGCGTTTTCACCGCGTCCATCGATTGCTATGATGCGTCCACC
>CAYPVN010000049.1:2775-6564 GCA_964414155.1 uncultured Chitinophagales bacterium | reverse complement strand
TCTTCGAGCCCCGCGTGTGGTCGTTGATCGTTGAATTCTGTCAATGCCGAGATTAATTCCTGAACGTTCTCCCTTCGTGCCAAAGATTCCGCTGTGTTTTCATCCTTCAAAATCTGAAGGATGCCGATTTCATCAACCAGGGTGCGGGCAAGTTCGCTGACAGACATTTGTCCCTTGAGCCCGATGTACTTCTTGATCATTTGCTGAAACCGTCGCACCACGTTCAGGGTTCTGTCCGAGACCAGCCCGGCAGCATCCGGCAAGCCCAGCGCCTCAAACAACGGCACCCCATGCTTCTCGGCCAATGTTACAAACCTGCTTACCGTCGTTTCGCCGATGGAACGGGAAGGAACATTGATAATGCGGAGCAAGCTCTCTTCATCCGTAGGGTTGGCTACCAGCCTTAGAAACGCCAGAACATCCTTGATTTCCTTTCTTTTGTAGAACGCAACCCCGCCGACGATGACGTATGGAATTCCATTCCGACGCAGTGCATCCTCCAGTGATCGGGACTGCGCGTTTGTCCGGTACAGCACGGCGAAATCCTTGAGATCGAGTTTCTGCCGGCGCGTCTCTTCCTCGATTAAGGAGACAACCTTATATCCCTCATCCCTGTCATCATCGCATAGCAAAAGGTTGATTGGTTCACCGTCATCATTGTCAGTCCAAAGGTTTTTGGGAATCTGATCAACGTTACGCTTGATGAGAGTACCAGCCGCACCCAGGATGTTCTTCGTCGAGCGATAGTTCTGCTCGAGACGGAATACTTTGCAGTCGGAATAGTCCTTCTCAAATTCCAGAATGTTCCGAATGTCTGCTCCACGGAACGCATAGATGCTCTGCGCATCGTCGCCGACAACACAGATGTTGCGCCGAAACCTGGCCAGCTCGTTGATGAGTTGGTACTGAACACGGTTCGTATCCTGGTATTCATCGACCAGAAGATATTTGAATCGATACTGGTAACGCTCCAGAATTTCCGGACGTTTGTGGAAAAGCTCCACCGGCTTTAGAAGCAGGTCATCGAAATCCATCGCGTTGGATTGTTTTAATTTCTTCTGATACTCTGCGTACACCAACGATGTGCGCTCGGAAAATGGATCGAATGCAGTTTCCTTGTACGACTTCGGAGAAACCATGTGGTTCTTTGCATCACTGATGCGCGAGCGAATACTCTGCGGATTGAATCGCTGCTGTGGTATCCCAAGTCCACCCATGATATTTTTTATCAAGGCATGCGAATCGTCTGTGTCGTAGATGGAAAAATTCCTGCCGTAGCCGAGATGTTCACATTCCTTACGGAGAATTCGCGCGAAGATGGAGTGAAACGTTCCCATCCAGATGTTCCGGCTTGCTTCTCCCACAAGTGCAACGATTCGGGCTTTCATTTCGCCGGCGGCTTTGTTCGTAAACGTGAGAGCAAGAATGGATTCAGGCGGAACACCCTTGTGGATCAGATAGGCAGCGCGGTAGGTAAGCACGCGGGTTTTTCCGCTCCCGGCTCCCGCGATAATCATCACGGGGCCGTCGAGTGCTTCTACAGACGCACGTTGCACCGGATTGAGCTGCTCAAGAAATGACATGAAACAATTGTGAGATGAGTACTGCTTGATGATAACGAAAAAGAATTCCGGAGGCAAGAATCAAATATGATGCGCGAGTAGCTCGCGATGGGTTCGGTGGGTCGGACAGCTCACTCACGCTAGATCATGAGCGCACCTTCGAGCTTGAGGAGAAACTCCTTCGTCTTAATCCCGCTCGCATAGCCGACAAGAGAGCCATCGGTGCCCAACACGCGGTGGCAGGGAACGATAATCGGCAATGGGTTGGTTGCATTCGCCCTACCGACAGCTTGAAAACCCTTGCTCGTCCCCAGGCGCTTCGCGAGCTGTTTGTACGTGATTGTAGTACCGTATGGAATTCGAGCCACCTCCTTCCAGACGCGGATCTGGAAAGGAGTTCCCATTGGATCTGTCGTGCAAGTGAATTTCGCCAGTTTCCCGTTGAAGTATCGGGTCAGCTGGTCGATCACTTCCTTGTTGCGTGATTTGTTTTCCGTTACCTCGCTGTCATCAAAGTTGTCATGAAGCCACCGGAGAAAATCTTTTCGGCTCTGCTTGGGGACGCTGATCTTGCACACGCCCTTGTCGGTAGAAGCAGCGTATATCAACCCGATCTTTGAATCGAACGACGTGCAGAAGACCATGGACAGAACTGCGATTAGTACACCGTGAGCAAACAGCAGGGTCGTTAATTTTTAGAAGCGCGATGCAGCGTGAGGCAGTATAGAAAATAGGATCATCAAACGCAAGTTAAATTCCGTTGAGAAAGTAGGAGAATGTTTCTAGAAGAACGCTCGCACCTCTGCCCGCGCGGTGTGGATGGCGGAGCGACCACCCTCCGCTCGACCGTCGTAGTTGAATGTAGCTTGGACGAATTGGGTAACGCGGTAATCGAGTGCGGTTCTCCATAGCCAGGTCTTCCCCGGCGTCCTTCCGCCGGTCAACTCGAATGGAAATGTTGTCACTGTGCGCGTAAGAAGGATTTCCTCTCGTGAAATTTCAACTCGTGCCTGGCCAGCGCCCTGAATCGAGTAAATGCATCGTAAGGATTGTGCATTCAAGTCCGCATCCACCTGAGGGATCTGAAATCTGTCGCTGGATTTAGCGACTTCCAATTTGAAACCCACTTCAACATTTTGTTCGGGACGATATGACAGATCGAACGCGAGGGAATTGGAAAGTATGTCGCGGTTCCTGTTTGATGCTTCAGCGCTGCTGAGCCTGTCTCTTCTATTCACGAAGTCTATTTGATTAGAGATTTCGCTCACGAGTTGCCAGCGAAGCCGAATCGAGCGTTCACGTGCGTAGTTTCTTTCAATGCCGGAGCTAAATCTGTTCAATCCTTTTCGTTGGGAGAAACGGAAACGAGTAGAGAAACTCGGTTGGTTCTCAAACATGAAGACATCCTGACTGAAAATAGTGGACCCGGCAATCGTGGTCGAATCCCTCTGGAACTTCCGAAAGTGCAGCAGGTAAATTTGTTTCAAATCCTGTTCACTGCTCTTTTCTTCGACACGGACATACGTTTCTGTAGACAGGGCCGATACAATAGACCCAAGAACACCCGGAGATTGCTCAACGAATAGGCGAGGCACCAACCGAACGCGTAAGCTTGTTTTAAGATCGATGACCGGAAAAAGCTGGTCTGTGGGAAGTGTAATGGCAATGAAATCCCCTTCGAATCGGGTCAATTCGAACTCGCTTTCATCCGCTATCCCATTAGGGGGGTTGATATCACCCAAGTATTTGTAATTGCCAGTGCCCGGAGCTACTCGTACGAATACTCTTTCCAACCTGGACGACCTTTCCGTCGCTGCCTGATAGAAGAGATCGGTATCGACACCTCGATTGAAGGGCGCAAATCTGTTTTGACTTCGGACAAGAACTGTTCTGACGTCCGAATTACCTTGTTGCTTGAAGACTTGGGAGAATTTCTTATCGCGTAGCGTGACATCAAACGAGGAAGTCAGCGTATTCCAATCCGCAACTCTCGCTCCGTAGGACTGAGTAAACGAGCGCGATTCCCGCGTTACACTTCCGTTATTATAGAGATTGTCAGTTCTCCATTCAAAATCCGTAGAGAGTGAAACATTCCCCCATTGGTTCAACCTGACGCCCGGTGAAAACAAATTAAACTGCAACGACCCTGGTTTCAGCAAGGAAGTCGCGAGAGATCGAATCTTGCGGTTCTCGCCTTCGTAGTGAAATGCAGGAGTCAGCTTTCCCA
>CAYPVN010000049.1:0-2675 GCA_964414155.1 uncultured Chitinophagales bacterium | reverse complement strand
GATCGAATCTTGCGGTTCTCGCCTTCGTAGTGAAATGCAGGAGTCAGCTTTCCCAATTGATATTCTACTGATCCTTTCTGCCTCACCCATGAGCTTGAATTGTCAAGTCCCGAATATTGAGAGCGAATACTCTCGATGTAATAATTTGTGGTAGGCAACCCTTCTCCTTTCAACGTCAAGCTTCCCTCGTTGCGCGTCGATTTCACGCCTTCCCCTCTGGTGATTCTTCCGTACCCACCGCCCAATGCAAGCTGCCTGGACGGGTAGTACTTGAGCGAGCCTTCCTGAATTTCTTCATCCGCCTTTACCACCGAGTCGATCCCCCATTTCCTGCCAAATTCAATATCGTTCGTTCTATCAATCGGAACAAACTTGCCGTCGATGAACCTTTCTTTCAGCAAAAGATCGAACGAACCGATATTTGCCCCCCCGATGTGTACATCTCGCGGAGAATATGCTGCAGTAAACTTGAGTGCATGGCCGCCATTGTCCCCATCATCAATGCGCGAAAACCTATTGACGTCGAAGATGCTTCTGCCGAACTCACCGGTGAGTTTGAGGTCCTTCGCCGGAGCCGCATCGAGAGCGAAGTCAATGACTTGATGCAGTTGCGGCAAGGGAAGATAGTTGAGAGGGAGGTAGTCACCGCCGCCAACCCCCTTCCACACGTACACGCCGATCTGTTGGCGGGTATACTCTCCTCGTCCGGGCCCGACGTTTGAGAATGTCACATTGTACCTCGCAGCGCTATCACGGGGAGCGTACCTATAGAAATGAAGGATATCACCGGCAATTGTGGTATCGATACGAACGTAGGTTCCATTGGAATCAACCTGAGTAACGCCACTCAATACTGCCTTATTTCTGTCATCGCCTGCGTTTTCGAGCGTTCGCTTTGCGCTGTCCGTCAACGCAAAATCAATCGGCGCATCCTGATCATCTCCTTCGCGAAGATAGGAAAACCTGAGTGTGGCCTTATTCTCAAAGATGTTTGAAGATGTTTGCACCGCGAGCAACGAACGAGAATATTGACGGTCGGTATATTCGAAATCCACAACAATACGCGATGATGCCGTGATCAACCTCTTGGCTGTGAAGGTTAGCTCTCCGCTTGAGTATTCAATCGTGTAGTCGTTTGTTTCGCCTCGTGTTTGCAACTCGCCGTTGACAAAAATCTTTTCGGTTCCGGCAATAACGATAATCAGCGTCTCGTTGTTGCGTCCGGTGAGCCGATATGGACCTTGAACGCCTTCCAGCGCTTGAAACTGATTCGTGGTGAATTTGCCGCGGGCAACGGCTCCTGCAAAGGTTGTGGAGCCGTTCGCATCACCGAAACGATAGTCTGCCGTCGCTTTCGCCCCCTGGAGTTTTCTGCTGAGACGTGCGAACTCCGTGGTTGGCAAATCAAGATTGAAGTCGCCGAGCGTTGCTGCAACATCCGTACTTCTGATTTCCACGAATACCTTGTCGAATTCCTGCAGCGTCTGCGTTGTTCCTTCCGGCTGGATGGGAGTACTTTCATCCGTGAGCGAGGCGATGACCTCGACATCCGACGCGATCTTCCCGGCCAGTTGCATCCTGAAACCGGAGTTGAGGGAAAGATCCCTGTTCGATCCTACCGTGAATCCTCGAACGATGCTGCCGCTCTTCTGAAGATTCGCACCGAAGATATCATCGATGTTGAACGACGACCTGGGTCGGGAAACCTTCACACTGTCCGTTCCTGCCGAATCTTTCAACACTACCAGGTTCCGTCTGTAGTAAACATCCTGAAAATGAAAGGGGAAAAACTTGTAGCGAATTCTGACAGACTGAAGTGCTGAAGTTTCCGAATCCATCATACTCGCGAGAAACAATGTGTCAAGGCGGATCGTCCCAAAACGGTAATCGATGCGATAATCTGCATCTCGCGTGAGAAGTGTGCCCGATTCAAGTGACAGCGTATCGCTGCCCTGAACGACAAACTGATGCGGGAGTTTCAAGACAGAATCTCTTAGAGATTCCTTGAGGGGAATGATAATCGAATACGTGGACGATGCTTCAAGTGTCGAGTCTCGCGGTTGCGAGAAAGAGTGAAGCGGAATGACAAGGATGAACCAGCAGCCGACCGCCCGTGAAATCATCGCGACGCGTCTGCGTATGTGAGGAGAATTGCCCATCCAGTACGAATATACATGAAACAGGAATCGTAGTAAAGATGAGCGAACGCTTCTCCAGAATCGTGATGCACAACTTGCCAGCAGATGTGTACCAAAGGAGGGACTCGACCCGTAGGACGGGTCTCGAACCCTCACCCGGAGTTATTCCGGACACGGCCCGGATTCACACTGGTTACCTTGGCGAACTCAAACTTGCCTAGAATGGCAAGAGCGTCTTGAGTAGCTTATGGCCTGCCCCGCTCTTGAGAAACTTTTCCTTCTTTGCAGCAGCGGTCCGATCGCTGCAAGGTTCTGAGTACATCAACTCTTATGGCCGCCGCCCTCTTGTAGAGCGAACTTTTCCCGCTTGATGTTCCGCAAAGCGGCGCTCAAGATTCCCTGTCATTCCTATATAGAGTCGATGATCCTTTGAGGATCGCAAAACGTAAACAAAGTACCCCATTATACACTCACCACTTGCGGTGTACCAAAGGAGGGACTCGAACCCTCACCCGGGTTAAGCCGGACTGGATTTTG
>CAYPVN010000048.1:0-11318 GCA_964414155.1 uncultured Chitinophagales bacterium | reverse complement strand
TCGCATCGATGACATTGCGAAGGGTCTCCTCGGATTCGCGCACCTCCCGTTCAAGTGACTTCCGGGTCGTAACGTCTGAGAAGATCCCCACCACTCCGGAAATAATCCCATCCTCGTTACGCAACGGGGTGTACCGGGCCCAGACAAAGCCCTTTTCATCATTGTCACGCCCCGTGTATGGGAGGTCTTCGGTGCTCACTGCCTCCCCTGCCAAGGCACGTTCCAGTAACGCGCGAGTATTATTGGTAATCAATTCCGGAGTACTCTCGAACGAAAGATGCCCCAACATCTGATCGCGCGGAACCCCGGCAATCGCTTCCATGGCTTGATTACACTCTATGTATCGAAGCTCGTTGTCATATATTGCGACACCATCCAGGATACTTTCAATCAAACTCGCCTTGCGCTCTTCCGATCTTCGTACCGCCTCTTCAAGCTGAATACGGTCGGAGATATCACTCAATATTCCTGTCATTGATACTACTTTGCCTTCGCCGTCCCTCATGTACCGCACGGAATCACGAACCCAACGATAGGCCGCCTTCCCTTTCGGCAATATCCGATATTCAAAATGAAACTCGTTGTTGGCCTGAGCTTGATTCGAGATGCGCTGACTGTACTTTGGCCGGTCATCGGGATGGAGTATCGTTCTCCATAAGTCGGCAGTTTCAAAAAACGCCTCGGCCTTGTAGCCAAGAAGACGTTCCACATTCGGGCTCAGATATGTTAACGCCCCGCTCGCGGTAGCATGGTAAATGACATCGGAAATATTCTCTACCGCCGATCTATATTTCGTTTCAGACATCACCACTTGTGAATACGCAACAACCCTCTCCATCGCTGCTCCAATTATCTCGCCAACAGACATCAGAACAGTCCGCTGAAATGGTTCAAAAGCTTTTCGTCTTGCAGTTGCAAGCATCATCATCCCAAGAAGCCTTCCCCTTGAAAGAAGGGGAAGCACTGCAACAAGCTGAAGTTTCTCGGATTCAAATAGAGACCGATACGGCAAGTATGGTGGATAATCGGAGATGGACAGCAGCAGCGGCGCCTGAGTTTTGTTGACATATCCCATGAAACCCTCTTGCAACGTCTGACGACTGAGGATGTTCAACCCCTTCTCGGATAATCCCTGGTGAGAAAGCGCGACAAGACTGGATTCGTTTTCCAGGCCGTACACTACCCCGACTTCAAACCCCAACCCCTTCATTGCTGAATGTAAGGCCATGCCGGATTGTTCTGTAGCTGAGGCTGACCCGTTGGCAGCTTTGGATATCTCCCTGAGAACCTCAAGCGCTTTTGCATTGGCAGATAGCTGTTCCTGAGTTGCCTTGCGCCGGGTGACGTCATGAAAAGAGATCACCAGCGCTGTTGCACGGCCGATGGTTATAGTGACGGCTTCTGCTTCAAAAGAAAGTCGCTTGTTATTTTTTGTATCAAGATCGAATTCAAGGACCCTCACCTCGCCAGAGCGCTTGGGGCCCACTGGTTCAAGCATGTGTTTCTCGAACCGCTTGCCAAGAACGGTGCCCGCATCATTGCCAACCAGCTCGCCCGTAGTTGTGTAGCCAAACGTGGAAAGAAAAGAGTCATTCACAAATTCAAATTTGTTTTCACTGATGACAACTATGGCATTGGGAGATTTCTGGAACAGATGTTCGTACCTCAGGCGAGATGCTTCAAGTTCATGAATTACTCTCTGACGATCAGTGATATTGATGAAAGCACACTGAACGCCTTCCCTACCCTTATGCACAACGGGAGATGCGGAGACCTCAAGCACAATCTCCTGTCCCGATGGAGTGCTAAGAGTAACGGTCCGGTGTATCTCGCCATGATCGCCATCAGCAGGCATCGGAGGTGTGTTGAGATCTTTGATGAAACGGAGATTCTGCTTCCCAAAGACGTCAGACATCGTGACCGATGAACTCTCATCGGTGTTAATCCATGAAAAGAGTTTTCTGAATGCCTGATTACCGAGCGACAGTTTTCGGTTGACAAATACTGCAGTGGGAAATGGGGCGGATTCAATCAGTCGTTGATACTCTTCCTCGGATTCCTTCACTCTTGCAACAGCTCTGGCAGAATCCGTGACATCCCTGAATACGCCGACAAAGAGCCCATGCTTGAGTGTGGACGCATTCACGTTAACGGTGATCAGTCTCTTGTTCTTCTTCTGAATTGGAACGTCGGCGGAAATACTTCCTTTGGTTTTTAGGATACTCAGGCTTCGAAGGACGCTGGTGTAATTCCCTGCAGGCACGAGATCTGAAAGACGAAGGCTTCTCAATTCCTCCTTACCGTAGCCAAGTATTTCGCAACCACGCTTGTTAAACTCACGGTACCCTCCGTGAACGTCAAACACCACGATGCCATCTCTCGCAGCTTCAAGTATCTCCCGATACTGCTGTTCAAGCAAATCCTGAATGACCGGAGGAGAAGAAGAATCCGCCGACGATACCTTCTCACCATTACTGAAAGGCATCAGCGCATTCTTCATTACGAACTCACCTTTCCCCCAAGACACAATTCGGGGGAGAAAGAATTCGGGCTGATAGATACCCTTGGCAATCAGGAACTGACCAAAGTAAAGTGTACCGACGCGAGCTATGTCGAAGAAGAACGGAACCTGATCTTTGATCTCGGCTATCTTGTATGCTGGAATTGCTTGTCGCGAGATCAGCCACAGACTTCGAAACCGGGCCTTTGTGATCATGCGCGTCGATGCTTCGAGAAACTCGATTCGCTCCTTCTTCGTTTTCCACCAACTCCTATCGTGCTGGCTCACGTCGACAATAATGATAGTCCGTTTTGGAACACGCCCCAGCTTGGCCTTCAATAGTCTGAGCGCACTACTCGCTGACATAGTAGTCTCAAGTGACAACGTCTTGGCTGCTGACTTTGAAGCCCTAAGGGTGGGAAGCTCAAATGGCAGAACCAACAGAGGGTTTTTTAGTCCGGCGGTTCCAGAATTGAGGGAAGGGAGAATCGGATTTTCGCTTGCAGGTACACAGATGACGCAGCGATCTCCGGGGTTAAGGAGAGAAACAATATCCTGAAGTGTGTGAACCTGCAGCTGCTCCTCGCTATGCCGCATTCGATTTACGATTACAATGACAATTCATTACCATCTTCCGCTTGCGCCGCCGCCACCGAAGGATCCACCTCCACCGCTGAAACCTCCCCCACCCCAGCCACCGCGGGATGATCCGAATCCTCCCATTCCGGTGAAAATCATAGGACCCAAGCCGCCAGCCATCCTGTGAGTCCTTCTTCTAAACGATCCTATAACGAAGAAAAGCATAAAGAAAAGCAAAAGCAAAAACGGAATGGCTCCGGACAAGTTGGGTGATCGATCTGCCGTGTATTCATTTCTCGTCGCCAGAATGATGGCTTCAACCCCGGCATCAATCCCGGAGTAGTAATTGCCCTGTCGGAAGAAAGGAACAATTTCATTCCGAATGATCCGCCCGGATAATGCGTCGGTCAATACACCCTCCAGCCCGTAGCCCACTTCGATCCTTATTTCCCGTTCCTCTTTTACGATGAGCAGGAGAACGCCATTATCTTTTCCTTTCTTCCCAATACCGTTGGCCTCTGCAATTGCCAGCGCAGTTTCCTCTATTGGTCTCCCACCAAGAGTAGGCACAATCACGACAACAACTTGCGTGGATGTAGAGTCCTCAAAGTGCTGTAGCATCTGGTTGAGCTGCCCGACTTCCGATGAACTCAACGTGCCTGAGAGGTCTGTAACCCACTGTCTAACCTGGGGTGGCGGTGAATCCTGACCATGCAAACAACTCACGCCAAAAAGAAGGATCGGGATTTGGAGAAGGATGTGGCGAACAATCTTCATTAGAACTTCACTTCCGGGACGGTCTCGGCTCCTTCCTTCGCCTTAAAATACTGTTTCTCCTTGAAGCCACCGAAACCGGCAATGAACGATGCCGGGAATCTCCGGATTGCCGTGTTGTAGCCTTGCACAACTTCGTTGTACCGACGGCGCTCGACCGCGATCCTGTTTTCTGTCCCCTCGAGTTGATTCTGGAGGGCAAGGAAGTTCTCATTCGATTTGAGGTTCGGATAGTTTTCCGCGACAAGGAGCAATCGGGAGATCGCACCGGAGAACTGGTCCTGCGCTGCCTGGAACTTCGCAAATGATTGAGGGTCTTCAAGCACCTCTTTCGTCACTGTCATCTGGCTAACCTTCGCACGTGCTTCCGTCACGCCGAGGAGGACCTCCTTTTCCTGAGCTGCGTAGCCCTTCACCGTCGAAACGAGATTCGGTATAAGGTCTGCCCTGCGTTGGTATTGGCTCTCCACCTGGCTCCAGGATGACTGAACGCTTTCATCAAGCCCCACCAGCTTGTTGTAGATGCCTGTCCCCCAAAGAAACATCCCCAAGATAACAATGGCAATGGCTCCAAGAACACCCAGGATCATCAACGTGCCGCGTTTCATGTAATCTCCTTATTTATGAAATATGCTTGCAGGAAATAGATCTGATAAATTCTTAACTGATTGGAGTACCTCATCCGCGTCCTTGCCGGTCAATTCTCTGGCCTTCCAATTCTCAACAGCAACGGGAATGAATTTGTAGTCCGGTCCCTGATTCGTCAATCGAATCTCAAACAATCCAGTCGTGTATGTGCTTCTGCTATTTCCTCCAAAAATCAGATTACCAAGGGAATAGACGATGACTCCCGATTTGTATTTCTCTATCCCCTGCAAAACGTGAGGATGATGACCGATGACGGCATCGGCTCCTGCATCGATGACTTGTCGTGCAAATTCGATTTGCCACCGTTCGGGTCTATCCGCCTTCTCAACTCCCCAATGCAAGTTCACGACGATGAAATCCGCCGAATGGGATTTTTTCAAAGCGCGTATATCTGAATGAATGAGTTCAATCTCGCGTTTCGCAACACCGGCGCGTCGGAAGGTCGCTGACGGTGCTTCTCCTCCCTCGTAATATCCGAGAAAAGTAATCGACTTGCCTGATATGGAGGTGAAGAATGGCTTGCGGGCCATGCGCGTATTTTTGCCTGCGCCGACGTGACCGATACCGCCTGAGTCAAGATAGGCAATCGTATCGTACAGGCCGACGTCGCCGTAATCAAAGATATGGTTGTTCGCAATGTTTACCAAGTCGATACCTGCTTCTTTCAAAACACGGAGATACTCAGGTTTCGTTCTGAAGTTGAACGGCTTGGAGACTTTCTCACCACGCGTGGTAACAGGGGACTCCAGATTTACCATGGAGATGTCGGCAGTTTGTAGAAGTGTAAAATCACGAAAGGCCAACCCGATATCATCGCCAGCAGAGCGTTCGTAGTGTTCTGCAAGAACACAGTCGCCTCCAAAACGGAGTACAATCGCGCTATCCTGCTTACCAACAGAGTCTTGAGATTCTTGTGCGTCTCCGCCTGGAGAATTGATCCCAAGAAAGAGAACGGCAACAAAAACCGTAATCGCTCTCATCTATTTGGCTTTTCTCTTGATCACAAAAAGAAAAAGGAAGCCCGGAGGCTTCCTTGTTCCTGCCACCGCAGGGCTATATCAGTTTCCAACTCTAAAGAGAACGCCGATGAGAATCTGGACACCGTTTGAATTGATCTTCGCTGGAATCAATAAAGGCGCCTTGTTGAGGTCAGACAACCCAAGACCGTATCGGACATCGGCAACTATTGCGACACTCTCATTGAGACCAAACTCAGCCCCTCCTCCAAACGTAAGACCAAAGTCAGTTGAGGAGGTCGAGTCCTTCGCATCAACCTCAACACTGAGGCCGCCTGTTTCAACGGCAATCTTTGAACTTGTTGTGAAACCAATTGTCGGCCCTGCAAAGAAATAGGGCTTTACACTGCCGGCGCCAAATCTTGCCTTCAGAAGAACAGGTATTTCGAAAAAGGAAGGCTTCAGAATAACCTTCACCCCTCCGCCCGCGAGTTCAACTCCTTTTTGTATATACATCGGTTCAGCAGCAACCGAAAAATTCTCAGACGCTTCAATCTCGACAATTGCTCCTACAGCAAACGTAGTCCGTGAGGATTTTGAAGCTCCGGAAACATCTGGATCAAATGAGGCATTGGAGAAATTGACACCCGTGCGCAGCCCAAGCCGAAAGGGAACCGCGGCATACGAAACACTACCAACAAATACCAACACCACAATCGCCAACGCAAGTAGAGATCTCTTCATGGTGATTTCTCTCCTATGAAATCAGACATATTGTTGGCTGATGTATCAGTGAACTCGAAGTGATATTAGCAAAACTCGTTGCCATTGTCAAGGTCGGTGAGCCACAAGTAGTCTCAGGTTTGTTTACCAAAACATAAAAAAGGAAGCCCGAAGGCTTCCTTTGTGCAAGAACGATTAGAGGTGCTTAGTTTCCGAGACCAAAGTTGATGCCAACTCTTCCTGCAAAGCTTCCAGATGTACTACCGGAAGTTGCAATAGCATCGTATCGAGCCGATATATCAATCTTGGTATTCCCCCCACCCAACGGCAGCTCAACACCAATGCCAGGTGCATAATTGAAATCGGTGGAAGATTCTCCCGTATATGTAACGCCTCCAATCGTCACTTCTTGGGCGGAAGCAATGAAGAGACCCAACTCCGCGATACCGTAAACACGTGCTGACCCTTCAGGCATGAAGTAGTACTTTCCAAAAACTCGGATAGGGACCCCTTTGGCATCCGGCAACGAAATCCCGGCAACATCTTCTCCACTCCAGACATAGTACCCAACCGTCAAACCAACACTAAACATTGGATCAATATCATATTGACCGCGAACGCTGCCGCCAAAACCTGTGGATACGACATCTCCGAAATCTCCCATGGGAAGCAGAACGTCGGGACCAATACTAAGACTCATCTTCCCTGCCGCATTCATCGAATTGGTAAATCCCACCATTGCCATCAGCACCACTGCAAGTAGCAGCTTCTTCATACTGTATCCTCCTTGTGTAAATGAGTAGATATTGTTAGTTGTTGTACAGCAAAACCGGCATCATGATAACAAAATAAACCCATGTTGTCAAGTTGAATATGTGATCATGTCAGTAATCCCTTGAAGAACATAACTGAAAGGCCGAAAAGGGGAAATTCAGAACGAAAACGTCAATGTGCTTGAACGACCTATGTCAACAAAGATCGGGCAATCACAATGCGCTGAATTTCCGAAGTCCCCTCATAAATCTCTGTAATCTTGGCATCACGGAGATAGCGCTCCACAAGATATTCCCGAACATAACCATACCCCCCATGTATCTGGATTGCCTCAAGAGCGCTTTGCACGGCGACCTTCGATGCAAAGAGCTTCGCCTTTGCCGCCTCGGCACCGAACGGTTTGCCGCTCTCCTTCAAGACAGCAGCTTGCAACGTCAGCAATCTCGCAGCTTCAATGTTTGTCGCCATGTCTGCGATCTTGAATTGAATCGCCTGCAGCTCAGCGATGGGGCGGTCAAACGCCTTTCGCTGCTTGGCATACTCGATCGAGGCATCAAGGCACGCTTGCGCAATCCCCAATGCCTGGGCAGCAATCCCGATTCTACCACCTTCAAGTGTCTTCATCGCAAATCGGAATCCTTCTCCCTCGTTCCCTATCCTGTTTTCCGCCGGGACCCGGCAATCCTGAAACGCCAACGATACAGTATCGGAACTCCGGATGCCGAGTTTCTTTTCTTTCTTGGCAACAGAAAAACCAGGAGATCCTTTCTCAACAATGAAAGTACTAATTCCCTTCGCTCCCTTGGATTTGTCCGTTGCAGTCATGACAAGAACAACATCGGCAGTTGAACCGTTCGTGATCCAGTTCTTTGTACCATTTAACACATATGCATCGCCGTCCCGGACAGCTCCAGTGTGCTGGTTGGAAGCGTCGCTGCCTGCCTCCGGTTCCGATAGTGCAAACGCGCCCAGTTTCTTCCCTGCGGCCAAATCGCGGAGAAAGCGTTTCTTCTGATCCTCAGTCCCGTATTCATTGATGCCGTAGCAAACAAGGGAGTTATTCACCGACATGATTACGCCGCACGATGCGTCGACACGGGAAATCTCTTCCACCGCCAGCACATAACTTATTGTATCAAGCCCGATACCCCCCCACTCCTCGGGGACCATCATCCCCATAAATCCGAGTTCACCCAGCTCTTTCACGGCTTCGTAAGGGAATTCCTCTTTCTCATCCCGCTCGATGGAGCTAGGCCGAAGCTTTTCTTCAGCGAACTTCCTCGCTGTTTCCCGGATCATTTCCTGCGTTTCTGTAAATTCAAAATTCATGTAAGGCAAACTCCAATGCGATCACGCTTTGGTGTAGGCGTAAAAACCGCGGCCCGATTTTCTTCCCAAATGCCCGGCTGCAACCATTTTCTTCAGCAAGGGGCACGGACGATACTTGGAATCCCCAAGCCCGTCTTGAAGGACGTTCATGATAGAGAGACACACATCGAGCCCGATAAAGTCGGCAAGAGCAAGCGGACCCATCGGGTGGTTCATTCCCAATTTCATTACCGTGTCGATGGCTTCTGGTGACGCGACACCTTCCATCACACAATAAGCAGCTTCGTTGATCATGGGCAGAAGAATACGGTTCGCGACGAACCCCGGGTAGTCGTTTACTACCACCGGCACCTTTTCAATCTTCTCTGCCAGCTCCTTCACTGCTTGATAGGTCTCATCTGATGTTGCAAGCCCTCGAATTACTTCAACAAGCTTCATGATGGGAACGGGGTTCATGAAGTGCATTCCAATAACTCGATCGGGCTTCTTTGTTACTGCAGCGATTTCTGTAATGGAAATGGAGGATGTATTCGACGCCAGGATGGCTGAGGGCTTGGACGAACTGTCGATCGTTTTGAAGAGATCGGTTTTGATTTTTTTATTTTCGGTCGCCGCCTCAATTATTAAATCTGCGTTTGACGCAGCCTTGGCGGCATCCATCGCAGTAGTAATGCGAGACAGCGTCGCCTCTTTTGCGCCTTCCGTGAGGGTGCCCTTCTTTACTTGTCGATCAAGGTTGGAAGCAATGGTCGCGAGGCCACGATCAATGATTGCCTGCGAGACATCGCTCAGCGTGACGGCAAAACCATACTGAGCGAACACATGAGCAATTCCGTTGCCCATTGTCCCTGCGCCGATGACGGTGATAGAGTTGATGGTCACGTAAAAAAGGGGATTTGGAGTATTAGGTTGTTCGTTCAACGATAACACCGCTGGCTTCACCACCACCGATGCAAATGGCCGCAAGGCCTCGCTTCAGGTTACGCTGTTCAAGGGCGTGCAACAATGTCACAAGTATTCTCGCACCGCTGGCACCGAGGGGATGTCCCAAAGCGATTGCGCCGCCGTTTACGTTGACTTTGGCAACGTCAAGTCCGAGGATCTTGTTGACCGCAAGTGCAACAACGGCGAATGCTTCATTGATTTCGAACAGATCAATGTCCTTAATGGACATACCCGCCCGCTTCAGAACTTTTGGAATCACATCCGCCGGAGCTGTTGTGAACCAGAGCGGATCCTTCGAAAAGGATGCATACCCGACGATTCGCGCAAGAGGTTTCAGCCCGAGTTGTTTCGCCTTATCCCCCGACAGTATGGTCAATGCAGCGGCACCATCACTAATCTTCGATGCATTGGCAGCTGTAACAGTTCCGTCCTTCACAAATGCAGACTTTAGCCTGGGAATCTTTTCAAAATTTGTCCGTGTAACATCTTCATCATCCACCACCATGACCTTCTCCCCTTTGCCCTCCGATACTTTGACTCCGACAATCTCCTTGCTAAACCTCCCGGCTTTTTGCGCGTCCTGAGCCCTCTTGTAACTAAGGATTGCAAACTCATCCTGGGCTTCCCTGGATACCTGGCACTCGCGTGAACACAACTCAGCGGCATTCCCCATCAAAGAGTTGCTATATGCGTCCAGCAACCCATCCTTCATCATTGAATCGACAAGCTCAGCGTTTCCCATCTTATATCCATCACGCGCCTTTTCGAGGAGATAGGGGGCATTTGACATACTCTCCATTCCACCGGCAACAACAATCTCTGCATCGTCCAGTCTAATCGCTTGTGCGGCCAGCATAACGGATTTCAGACCCGACCCACAGACTTTGTTAACTGTCATACATTCCACAGAGGGTGGAAGGCCCGCATAGATCGCTGCTTGACGCGCAGGAGCTTGCCCAATGCCTGCGGAGATCACATTCCCCATGATTACTTCATCGACATCTTCGTTCTTAATCCCTGCTCGACGAATTGCTTCGCCGATGGCAATTGCGCCAAGCCTGGGAGCAGACATAGAACTTAACGATCCGCGAAAACCGCCGATGGGGGTTCTGCACGCGCTAACGATGACAACTTCACTCATGTGCAACTCAATTCACAATGTGTTGTGCTGCATGGTAAGAGTTAATGGTCGAAAAGGCAACACGCCAGGAAGAACAAGATGATTTCGAAATAATAGAAGTGAAGAACGGAGCCCTTTTAACTGTTCATCGACTTGAGGAATTCCTTGTTGGATTTCGTCCCCCGCATCTTCTCCATCATGAAATCCATAGCATCCACGGTGTTGAACTCGGCAAAGAGCTTGCGCAAGATCCAGACGCGGGCAAGATCAGCGGACTCCAGAAGGAGCTCCTCTTTCCGGGTTCCCGAGCGATTGATATCCATTGCCGGAAAGATTCTGCGGTCGCTGAGTTTGCGGTCAAGAATGATTTCCATATTGCCCGTACCTTTGAACTCTTCGAAGATCACCTCGTCCATTCTGCTGCCGGTTTCGACCAACGCCGTCGCGACAATCGTGAGACTTCCGCCTTCCTCGATGTTTCGAGCAGCACCAAAGAACCTCTTCGGCTTGTGCAATGCATTCGCGTCCACACCACCGGAGAGAATCTTTCCCGAATGTGGCACCACCGTGTTATGTGCACGTGCAAGACGGGTAATGCTATCAAGAAGAATAACGACATCACGTTTTGCCTCAACGAGGCGTTTGGCCTTTTCCAGAACCATGTCGGAAACTTGAACGTGACGCTCGGGTGGCTCATCGAATGTTGAACTGACAACCTCCGCGTTGACCGATCGCTCCATATCAGTTACTTCTTCCGGACGTTCATCAATAAGGAGAACGATGAGTTTCACCTCGGGATGATTCCTCGAGATGCTGTTGGCGATCTTTTGAAGGAGGATCGTCTTTCCAGCTTTTGGTGGCGAAACGATCATCCCGCGCTGACCCTTGCCTATCGGGGTCAACAGGTCCATGATACGCATGGAGTATTCACCGGGTGCAGTTTCGAGCCGGAGAGGCGAATTCGGATAGA
>CAYPVN010000047.1:0-11705 GCA_964414155.1 uncultured Chitinophagales bacterium | reverse complement strand
GAAAGCGCTGGGGAAATGAACAATCCCGTTGCAGACCCAGACATACAACTCAGTGGAAGGATTGACCCGTGCGTACACTGAAGAACGCACTCTCCTGGTTTGAGATTCCGGCAACCGACATCCGGAGAGCGAAGAAGTTTTACGAAGAGGTCTTCGACGTGCAACTGCAGGAGCTGATATTGAACGACCAGCTGAAGATGCAGCTCTTTCCCGTGGAGGAAGGAACAATCGGCGGCTCGCTCGTAGAGCATAAAGACTTCTACACGCCGGGGTATCAGGGGCCTCTTCTGTACCTGAATGCGAATCCCGACGTTCAGGTAATTCTAGACAGAATCAAGAAGTCAGACGGCAAGGTGCTCGTCCCGAAGACGCAGATCTCACCGGACTTCGGGTATATGGCGGTGTTCGAGGATAGCGAAGGGAATCGAGTTGCGCTGCATTCGGTGGGTTAACAAAGCAGTGGCCATATGAAAAAGGGGGCCGGACTTGTAGTCTGACCCCCCACACCATTCCTGCTTTTTCTATCACGCCTAAACAAAATACCTCAGGAAGAACGTCCAGAAACTCGTGTCGGTAAGGTTCTTCCCGAACACCACACTGATCTCGCCATAATCCTCGTGATGCGCCGTAACGCCGAACTGACTTGCAAAGATAAGTCCCCGCTGATTGATTTTGTTCGTTGCATTGATGATAGAGCTCGGCGGGAAAATGGTTGACCGATTCTCGGTTGACGTTTCCCCCGATCGATACCTCGGCTCAATTCCACCGAGCAGAACAACATGGTCACCAAGTGCAACGTCAAGTCCCAGCGGCAAACGTACGTCAAACCCGTCAATTGTTCCGTTGGACACGTTTGTTGTCGTTATTGGAGGTTGTGGCGGGTTGGGAGGGATGGTCGTTGTGCTTGAAGTTGATCGCTCGGTTGCATCATAGGAGTTCCGAATGTACCCGACCGAGAAGCCAGCATAGCCTGTGATTGCACCGATAATGTGGCGCTGATATCCAACGCCGCCGCGTACATCGAAGATCGTACCGTCCGACGTTCTTGAACCTGCCAGAGTCGACTTGTATATATAAGACCCTGAATCGACCGCTTCGCCAATTGAAGTCCCGGAGGTTGTATAGGAGGTGTATGCGAAATCCAGAAGCAGCCTTAGGCTCGACTCTTCGCCTTGGGGCAGTTCGTACACTCCCCCAAGGAGGAATGCTGTTGTCCTTACGTCCGAAGGATAGTCGGTAAGATTGCTGTTTGTGGCGCTACTGTATCGATTGAAACGTGAATAGCGGTTCGTTAAGGTTGCCGTTGAAAATACTCCACGGCCAATGAGCTGGAGTGTTCCACTGTTCGTTTCGATCATTCCCCCAATTCCGATGCTGTGGAGATCACTGCTGGATGAAAAATCACTCAACGTCATGGAAGACTGCACATAATTCGGTGATGTGTACATGGTGCTGGATTCGTAACGGGCGTTGTTCTTATTGTTTATGTACTCATAGCTGGCGCCGAGGTTGTGGCCTCCAGCAAGATGGAACGTGCCGCTGATCCTTCCTCCAAGACGTTCAGGGTTTATTTCGCTTTTGTCATCATACGTTTGCGTTGAGGGAGACTGAGGTGAGTACGAATAAGTCGAATGGGACGATGTGGTTCGCTTCAACAAACGATCGAGCGTTGTCGAGGCGCCGACTGTTGTTTTCCCACCTTTGATGAAACCTCCGAGAACAAACCGACCGAGATCGTTCACCGATCCAAAATCACCGAATGCTTCGCAGGACAATCCCCCAATGTCCATTGCGGGGTTCCTAAAGTGATCGGTATATGAATCTTTGATGAGTCCCGTGAAGCCGCTGGAGAGTGCGCGCACTCTCGTGGATGTGTAGGCCTCCGTCGGTCGGGGAAGTGTATAGTATGTGAAGCCAATGGTTGGCGCGCTGTATTGATTGTCGAAAAACAGGTAGGGATATTCTATCACGTACTGCGCACGCAACGCGCTCGCCGTCAACACAACGAGCAAAAGGACCAGCAGGGAGTTTTTCATTGGTGTTCTCCTGTGAAATTTGTTTGTGTGGGAAAAAAGTACTCATAGGAAGGTAAAGATTTGAGTACTGAAGAACGGATGGTCGCACAAATATAACTGACATTAGTCAGAAATACAACACCAGAATCTTTCGATACTAAACAACCCCGTTTGTCAATGTGGGGGTGGCGCATTTGAAACGGGCAAGGCCCCATTCCTTGCTTCTTCGCGCATCTTCTCGTACCTTCGTACACGAGTTGCAAGATGATTTAGATGAAACGCCGAAAACCACCTGCCGACAGCTACGAACGGATATGGAAAGCGGTGCGCAGAATTCCAAAGAGAAGGGTCGCCACGTACGGCGGCATTGCAAGTCTGTGCGGCCTTTCAGGACAGGCACGTCTCGTCGGATATGCGTTGCACAATCTCCCGCACGGCTTCAGTGTACCGTGGCATCGCGTTATTAACTCGCAAGGCAGGATCTCGTTGCCGAAGCTTGGCGGCCACTACGAGAGGCAACGGAAACTTTTAGAGAAGGAAAGTGTTAAGTTCAATGGAGAGCGAATTGATCTTGAGCGTTACGGATGGCCGGAAAAACATTCCAAGAAAAAGTCCTGAAAGATAAACTGAGAGAAAGTATGTCAAACCGAACTGAAAAGGATTCTTTGGGTGAACGGCAGATTCCGGCCGACGCGTATTACGGCGTGCAAACTCACCGGGCGATGGAGAATTTTCCCATCAGCGGACTTCGACCAAAGCCGCAGTATGTTGAGGCGACGGTTCACATCAAGAAAGCCGCTGCCATCGTGAACAAGGAGCTGGTTCTCCTGAATCCTAAAAAGGCTGACGCCATTGTGAAGGCTGCTGACGAAATACTTGCTGGCAAGCTGCGCGAATGGTTTGTTGTGGATGTGTATCAAGCAGGCGCCGGGACTTCGCACAACATGAATGTGAATGAAGTGCTTGCAAATCGTGCGATAGAATTGTTGGGAGGGAAGAAGGGAGATTATTCCACCATTCATCCGAATGACGACGTCAACATGGCGCAATCCACGAATGACGTCTGCCCTACGGCAATCCGGATCGGGGCACTGATGAATGTTCGAGTTCTTCTTCCAGCTCTTGTGTCACTCTCACAATCGTTTGCGCGCAAGGCCGCCGAGTTTGACCATATCGTCAAATCGGGGAGGACACATCTGGCCGATGCGGTACCGGTGAGATTAGGGCAGGAATTCGGAGCGTGGGCGTCGAATATCGAGAAACATCACAAGGCAATCGACCGGGCTTCAGAGCAATGCAGGGAGTTGGGAATCGGAGGAACTGCAGCGGGAACAGGATTGAATGCGCACCCTCGATATCGGGAGATGATGGTCAAGCAACTCTCAACCCAATTGGGGATGAGTTTCAGGATGGCGGAGAACTACTTTGAAGCGATGCAAAGTCTCCGGCCGATGGTTGAACTCTCCGGTGCGGTTCGGAACCTTGCCCAGGATCTGATTCGCATTTCCAACGATATCAGGCTGCTCGGTTCTGGTCCGAAGACCGGACTTTTCGAGATCAACCTCCCGGCCGTGCAGCCCGGATCTTCTATCATGCCGGGCAAGGTAAATCCGGTGATGATGGAAATGATGGACATGGTCTGCTTTCAGGTGATTGGTTGCGACACGACTGTCCTGATGGCCGCGCAGGCGGGTCAACTGGAACTCAATGTGATGATGCCTGTTGTTGCCTACAATCTCTTGCATGAAATCGAGATACTCACCAATGCAATCGGCGTGTATGCCAAATTTTGTATCGATGGTATCACCGCGAATGAGGAACGATGCCGGCAATATGCAGAGGCAAGCATGAGCATTGTAACAGTTCTCAACCCACACATTGGCTACGCGAAGGCGGCAGAACTGGCAAAAGAATACCTCTCCTCAGGCAAACCAATCAGGCAACTTGTGTTGGAAAAGGGATTGCTCTCACCGGAGAAACTCGATGAGGTTTTCAATCTCAACAAGATGACGGAACCCGGAATCCACAAGTAGTTCCGTTCACAACTCCGGGTCCCAAACTTCAAGGTAAGCCTTACTTCTCAGATCGAAATCTCAAAAGCAAAGCCCGGCCGTTCTTGTGAACAACCGGGCTTGTTTGTTGAAGAGAACGCCCCCCTAGTTGAGGGTGTACCGTATACCGAACTGCATCTGCCAACGAGAGAGGATGTTATCAGCCTGGACCGGATCTGTCACACCAAGCCACTGATAGCGGGGTTTGCCGTAGTCCGCCCCAGCTGCCGTCACAAAGCTACGGAACTGCACCAGGTTCACCGTCTGATTCAGGCCCGTGTTTCGGACCCACCCGGAGCCGTTATCGAAGAAGTTCATAAGGTTGAGAATATCGAGTGTGATTTCAACTTTGTGTCCGGCCACCGCAGGGATTTCCTGTGCAATGCGCAGGTCCACTGTAGAGGACCACGGCTCGCGAGGGCCAGAGCGTTGAGACATATGGCCTTTGTTCTCTCTCAGGTACTGATCACCTTCGATGTAATCAAAGAGCGCTTTATAGTCAGCGTGGGTCTTTGGTAGGACAGTCCCCGTAGAACTTACGAGTATGATATCGTTCGCATCTTTGGGTATGTACACGAGATCATTAATGTTTGTCAGGGATGTGCCAGATCCATCACCGTTAACATCGCCCACGACCATGTATGAAAACGGACGTCCTGATTGTCCATTGTAATACAAGCCAACTGTGGTTGCGAGGCCCGCCATTCCCCATTCATGTCGATACGAGAGGCTTGCCAGAACGTGATGCCGGCGATCCCACTGCGAGTACGTGAGCTGCGGCTGATTGGGATTTCCCGGTGTCGGATTGAAACGCCACTGTGAACCGGCGGTAGTAGAGTTGTTGCTGTTGATATCCTTCGCCATTCCCCAAGTGTAGGCGACGATTCCATTCAACCCCGAAGGGACGTTGCGCTGGAAATGAACCGTCAAGTTGCTGTTATATCCTTGACTCGTATTTCGCACAAGGTAAATTCCCTGTGAAAATCGGGTTGCGTCGATCCACTGAACCGAGGGTGCACCCGAGCCAGTGGCTGGAATTCTTCCCCACACTTCTCGTCCTTCTCCGACAATCTTTCCTCCCGGAGTAAGTGGTCCATTCACCCTTGTGTAGGTGTTCGATCCGACCACACTGTCTGCGTTGTTCTGCAAGCCCTTCAGGCCGATGTTCTGGGTATAAACGTCATTTCTGGTCGTTGAGAATATTCCCTCGATTGTGCCAGTAATGTCGAGCGGGAGTTTATAGTCGACTGCGAGTGTCCACCGCAGGATGGATGGGGCTTTGAAGTTCCGATCCGTCAGGTCGACTTCCGCGCTGGGAAGTGTCAAGGATGCAAGCTTCGGTTGATTGTAGGGATCAGGGACGAAGTGTCTCACCGTGTCAGTGCCACTAATAACGCTGCGAGTATAAAAATCCACACCTGTGTTGCTGTATTGATTAGACACCCAAACGAATGGGAACCGCCCTGAGAAGATTCCTATTCCTCCACGGACTTGAGCGGTGCGTTCTTCGTCAAGCGCCCAGTTGAATCCAACGCGGGGAGAGAATACCACGGAGTTTTTCGGCGGCTCATCCGTTCGATAATGAATTCCCGTGACGGCATAGAGAGTATCGTCAACCGCTTTGTTATAGTTCGGATGAGTGCTGTATACCGGTAAATCAGCCCTGATACCGGCAGTGATCTTCAGCATCGGCGTCGCAGCCCATTCGTCTTGCGCATAGAAGCCATACTGACTCGCCTTCCAGTTCGCTTCCTGCAGAGGGTCAGACGTTGCAGAATACCTGAACGTGTAGGAGCTCGCACGCTGGTCATTGAGGAATTGGAGGACCGATCCGTATGTGTACGCGCCGAAGGCATCGGCGATGAAGAGGTTTCGGAACTTCAAGAGCGTGGCCTTTGCACCCATCGTTATGGTGTGCTGCGGCATGTACCAGGAGAAATTGTCGGTGATTTCGGTGACCTTCTGCCCCAACTCGTTATGGTGTCGAAACTCTTCAGCGCCAAGCACAAGAACCTGAGGCGTAGTGGACTGAGCGCCACCAAGATTTCCTGATGTTGTTATATAGAGTGTTGGAAATGGCTTACCATAGTACACTGGGTTGTCAAACTGGTCATTGTAACCGACGATGAACTCGTTTGACGCCATATTGCCGAAGACACTTGTGAGCTGCGCGGCAACAGAGTGCGTCTTGTTTTGGAGCTTGTAGCGCCCGTTCGCGAAGTAGATGTCCGTCGTTCCACGGCCGCGCGATGGTGAGTTGTCATCGACAGCATGGAGATAGTTGTAGCGGGCCGTGAGCTTGTGATTCTCGCTCAGGTTAAAGTCGAACCGGAAGAAGAGCTTCTCGTTGTCGCTGACCGGACTGATGGTGGTGAAGGAGCCCGGGTCGTAGCCGTACCGCGACTTGAGGTAGTCCGAGAGCATGTTGAGTGAATCGGTGCTCGCAGTGAATGCATTTGTGCCAATAATTTGGTTGCCAAATGTTCTCGAGAACGGTTGCTTGAATCGAGAGACTTCTCCATTCGCAAAGAAGAACAACTCGTTTTCGATGATGGGTCCGCCAACTCGCCCTCCGTATTGATCGTCGGTGAAACCATCAAGCTTCTTCTTCGCCGGATATGAACTTGTAGGAGTGAGACCCATGAACTCTTCGTTACGACCGTAGTAAAAAGCTGATCCCTTGTACTGATTCGTGCCAGAGCGGGTAACTGCGTTGATGCCTGCGCCGGTGAAGTCGGCCTGTCGCACGTCATAAGGAGAGACAACCAGTTGAAACTCTTCAATCGCGTCGAGACTTATTGCCGAGATGACTTTCGTGGTCGATTGTCCACCAAATGTCCCCGATGATCCAAGACCGAAAAGATCATTGAAGTTCGTGCCGTCGATTTGGATGTTGTTGTATTTCGAATTTCTTCCCAGTGCGTTTCCGTTTCCTCCTCCAACAGTAGAAGGGCTGAAATACGGAGACATCTTGTAATAATCTTGGAAGTTACGGCTGATCGTGGGAAGGCGGTCAATATTCTCCCGCGAGATGTTGGTTGCTGCTCCTGTGTGAGACGAGTTGAACACAGAACTACGTTCGGCAGTAATAACCACCTCTCCTGCCTGCACGGTCTCTTCAGCTAATGCGAAGTCAAGGTCAAAGTTCTGAGACAGTTGAAGATATACATCTTTTTGTTCCTTCTTTTGGTAACCGACTAATGATGCAGTCACGCTGTACGGTCCGCCAACACGAAGGCCGGGCAAAGTATAGCTTCCATCATCACGGGAGCTGGTCCCGTATTTGGAACCGCTTGGCTCATGCACGGCGATGATATTTGCTCCGGGTAGTGGCTCACCCCCCTTGCCGGTGATCTTGCCGGCGATCCCGGCTGTTGTGATGCCTTGTGAAAAAGAGTTCGAGATTGCCAGCGTGCACAAACATGCCAGCAAGAGGGGGTGCAAAAAGGTATTCTGTGGCTTCATGGTACCTCCACGTGAGTTGAGAGAGATTGGATTGATGGTGAATATAGCGCTAGGGAAAGCAAGTTTTCTACTCTTTTGAAGATTTGCGAAGGAGCCTGTTGCCTACCGCACGAAGTGTATTCGACGAAGAACGAAGTATTGCCAAGAGTATGAAAACAACGGTACACGCAGTTCGCCAACAAAGTAAGGATGCGAAGAAAGAAATGCAAGGAAAAAATGAGATTATTCCGAGCAAAAACCCTGACACAGATCGGGCTCGCAGCAGGTTATCATAACCGATCCGTTTCAGTTTCGAACAACCCTGGGTATGGCACTTTGCGGATGCCATTTTGGCTTGCAATTCTTCTCTCTTTTTGGTTTATTTAAACTGTTACGAATTCATGTTCCGCAAGGAGTTTAACGGATGTCCTTGGAAGTAAGCCAGCCAACTCCAAAGCCTAAAAAGCGTCCGAAGGAACTTGCCGTTATAGACCAATCAGGCTGCACCGGATGCGAGGTATGCATTGAGTTTTGTCCGGTTGATTGCATTCTTACGGTTCCCGGGCCGGAATATGATCAGCACAAGAAGCTTGTTGAAATCGACCTCGATATTTGTATCGGATGCAAACTTTGTGTCAAGTATTGTCCGTGGGAGACAATCCAGATGATCCCAAGCAGTGAAGCCCTTGAGGTTGCGACGACATGGACTCAGCGGTCAGTTCTTCCCGAGGCAGATTGGATTAGGGGAAGTTCCGTTGAAATCGTGGAGGCTGGCCCTCTCCCTATTCCGGGGACTAGTGTTGGCTGAGGGTCCATCTGGCCGATCTTGGAGAAAGAGCAAGGTGAGGAACCGCGGAGATGGAAATTTCGTTCAAGACAGTGCACAATGAGTGCTTTTTTATTGGGATGAAATAGGACTTAAAGAGTCGGATATATGGTAAGGCTTTCAAAAAAAGTGGAATACGGGCTTATCGCGCTGAGGCACTTTGCAACGCGAGGGAACCGAGATCTTGTGACCGCGAAGGAGATTTCCGACGTTTATCATATACCGTTCGAATTAATGTCCAAAGTGCTTCAGCGACTGACGAAGGCGGGAGTAATCACATCACATCAGGGAGTTCACGGCGGATACGCACTTGCCATGAACCCACGCGAGCTTTCCGTTGCAAGAATCATCAATGCAATTGAAGGTGCTCAGCCGATGATAGCCCAATGTATGATCGAGGGCCCTGAGAGTTGCGGAGTGTTTCCCGTGTGTACAATCAAGTCTCCATTGACAAGAGTTCAGGCGAACATTGAACAGGCATTCAACACGATGACGTTGTCGGAGATAGTGTGATGGCGTTGAAACTTCCCATTTATCTTGACAATCATGCAACAACGAGAGCCGATCCAAGGGTCGTGGATGCGATGGTGCCGTATTTTGCCGAACAGTACGGCAACGCTTCAAGCAAGCATCATGAATTTGGTTGGAGGGCGGAAGCCGCAGTCGAACGCGCGAGAGCTGAGATCGCCACGCTAATCGGCGCAGAAGCAAAAGAGATTGTCTTCACCAGTGGAGCCACGGAATCAATCAACCTCGCGCTGAAAGGTCTGGCAGAAAAAAATCACACAAAAGGAAACCACATCGTCACTGCCACAACCGAACACCGAGCGGTGCTTGATACGTGCAGAAGTTTGGAGAAAGATGGTTATCACGTTTCGTACGTGCCGGTAGACAAGTATGGTGTCGTATCGTTAGAGGAGCTTAACAACGCAATCACCGAGAAGACACTAGTCGCCTCGATAATGATGGCAAACAACGAGATTGGCAGCATCACAAATGTCAAAGAAATTGGAGCGCTCTGTAATGAGCGAGGAGTCATCTTCCACACTGATGCAACGCAAGCGGTTGGGAAAATACCGGTTGATGTTTCCGCCATAAATGTTGATTTGCTATCCTTCAGCGCTCACAAGCTGTATGGACCAAAGGGAATCGGCGCGCTTTACATCAAAGGAATTCCCTCTCGATTGAAGCTGACACCGCAAATCGATGGCGGAGGCCATGAGCGAGGGTTTCGTTCCGGTACTCTCAATGTTCCCGCAATTGTTGGATTTGGATCAGCTTGTTCCATTGCTCGGCGGGAAATGATGGGGGAACGAAACCGACTTGAGAAATTGCGTGACAAGTTGGTCGATGGGATTACTTCTCAATCGGATGGGACGTGGGTGAACGGCCATCCGACGGGGCGGCTGCCACACAATGCAAACATCACCTTTGTAGGAGTGAAGGCAGATACGTTAATGATGGATATGAAGGACATTGCCGTTTCATCGGGCTCGGCATGCAGCTCTGCTTCTCCGGAGCCATCGCATGTATTGACCGCGATTGGGTTGAAGAAGGACGATGTGCTTTCATCCATAAGGTTTGGATTGGGAAGATTCACAACGGAAGAAGAAATTGAATACGCTATCGGACGGGTTGTGGAGACCGTGAAGGCGGCACGTGAAAAGAGACCGCACCATCAACTCACTCATTCATAAACATTGTCACCAATGAGGACCATGAAACAGCTCTCATTCATTCTTGATAACGAGACGGAGGTGCTGACTTTCCTGAAGGCAAGGTATCCGCTGTATCATCTCTCGAACGTCTTCTTTCGCGACATCCAGTATGGGATACAATTATTGCTTGAACGAAAAGAGATGGCGGTGGGGTATACGGACGCTGAGAAGATTGCGAGAGCGTTCGTCGATCAACTGGCGAAGTCAAAAATCTTGACGCCCATCGATGCACAGAGCTGGGTGTTGAATTATCCGGATTTCAGAAAACCACCGGTGAAACCGGCGGCACCAGTCAGACCGGCGGCACCTGCAGCGAGACCCGTGGGCACCGCGCCTGCGGCTCCAAGGCCAGCTGGAGGTCTGCCTCCCTTAAAGTCATCACCCGTAGCAGGTGCCACCAAGATTGCCGGAGGATTACCGCCGTTGAAGAGTTCTGCGCCTCCTGCTGCCGCAACCGCTTCAGAACCTCTACCCGCGGGCGGTGAAAGTCAAACGCCCGGGGAAAAAGCAACAGAGGTTGCACCCGCACCACAGACGAGTATTCCGTCGACCGCGCCGAAGGCTACACCACAGCAGTCGAGCGGCAAGACGGTGCCGCCCCTGGGTGCAAGATCGTTGCCGCCGATCAAGAGCTCGACACCAGCGGGCAGTAAGAAGTAAACAGTATCTGAACGAATAAAGGATGCAAGCAAAGCGATGACAACTGAGAACAACACGATAGAAGAACTTGCCAACCGTGAATACAAGTACGGCTTCGTCACTGAAATCGAGGCAGACACTATTCCACGCGGATTGAACGAAGACATCGTCCGCATGATTTCAGCGAAGAAAAACGAGCCGGCGTGGATGCTCGAATGGCGGCTCAAAGCATTCCGTCACTGGTTGACGATGGAAGAACCGACATGGGCCAACGTCCATTACCCGACAATCGACTATCAGAATGCAATTTACTATTCCGCCCCGAAGCAAAAAACCGGACTGAAGAGTCTGAGCGAGGTCGACCCGGAACTCCTGCGAACCTATGAGAAGTTGGGCATCTCGCTTGCGGAGCAGGAGCGACTGACCGGTGTGGCGGTGGATGCAGTGTTCGATAGCGTATCGGTTGCGACGACGTTCAAAGGGAAGCTGAAGGAACTCGGCATCATCTTTGGCTCCTTCTCTGAAGCGGTCCAGGAACACCCCGATCTCGTCAGGAAGTACCTTGGATCAGTCGTGCCTTACTCTGACAATTTCTTCGCGACATTAAACTCTGCGGTGTTCAGCGATGGTTCGTTTTGCTATATCCCGAAGGGCGTCCGCTGTCCGATGGAGCTCTCCACATACTTCCGGATTAACGCAGCCGAGACGGGCCAGTTCGAGCGCACATTGATTGTGGCGGAAGAGGGAAGCTACGTGAGTTATCTGGAAGGATGTACAGCTCCGATGCGCGATACGAATCAGCTTCACGCGGCGGTTGTGGAACTCATTGCTCTCGACAATGCCCAGATCAAGTATTCAACTGTGCAAAACTGGTATCCGGGCGACAAGGAGGGGAAGGGCGGTATTTACAATTTCGTCACGAAGCGTGGAAAATGTGCAGGGGTCAATTCAAAAATCTCCTGGACGCAAGTGGAAACTGGATCGGCGATTACCTGGAAATACCCGGGTGTGA
>CAYPVN010000046.1:0-12123 GCA_964414155.1 uncultured Chitinophagales bacterium | reverse complement strand
CTTGATGGACTCAAAGGAGAAGAGATCACCTTTTACCATCAAGGCAACTTCACGGATTTGTGTTTTGGGCCGCACATTCCCTCCACCGGGCGTATCAAAGCGATAAAACTGCTGAGCGTTGCTGGCGCGTACTGGCGTGGGGACGAAAAGAATAAGATGCTCCAGAGGATTTACGGCGTCTCCTTTCCCTCGAAGAAGGAGTTGGACGAGCATCTCTTCCGACTCGAGGAGGCGAAACGTCGAGATCATCGGAAACTGGGAGCTGAGCTGGAACTTTTCCTCCTCACTCCCAAGGTTGGCGGGGGGCTTCCATTATGGCTGCCAAAAGGAACCGTTCTCCGTGAGACGCTTGAGAATTTCTTGAGAGATGAGCAAAAGAAACGCGGCTACCTGCCTGTCGTTACTCCTCATATCGGAAACATCGAACTTTATAAAACAAGCGGCCATTATCCTTACTACAAGGATAGTCAGTTTACGCCTATTGTGGTGGAGGGTCAGGAGTATCTTCTCAAGCCGATGAACTGTCCCCATCACCACCAGATATACATGGCGAAGCCACGAAGCTACAGGGATTTGCCACTGCGGATTGCCGAATTCGGGACCGTGTATCGCTATGAGCAATCTGGTGAACTTAACGGCTTGACCCGCGTCCGCTCGTTTACGGTGGACGATGCCCATATGTATGTGAGACAGGATCAGCTTAAGGATGAACTCTGTGGCGTTATTGACTTGATACAATTGGTGTTCAATACCCTGGGATTCAGCAATTTCAAGACACGACTTTCTTTCCGCGATCCGAAGAACAAGGAAAAATATGGAGGAGCGGATGAGCTGTGGGAGCAAGCGGAGAAGGACATCAAGGAAGCTGCCGACTTGAAGAAGCTGAATTACTTCACCGCGGTAGGGGAAGCGGCTTTCTATGGCCCCAAAATCGACTTCATGGTACAGGACGCACTTCGTCGTACGTGGCAGCTCGGAACGGTTCAGGTGGACTACGTGATGCCGGAGAGATTTAATCTCGAGTATATGGGAAGCGACGGGCAGAAACATCGCCCTGTTATTATTCATCGGGCACCATTTGGCTCGCTGGAGCGTTTTATTGGCGTGCTCATCGAACATTTTGCCGGTGACTTTCCCCTCTGGCTCGCGCCACTCCAATGCGTAGTTCTGCCGATTACCGATGGCCATCTTGATTATGGGAAGAAAGTTTACGATGATTTAACCGCCGCAGGACTTCGCGTGGAGATCGACGACCGCAACGAGAAGGTAGGCTATAAAATCAGGGAGTGGGAAACAAAGAAAGTTCGGTACATGCTTGTCGTCGGCGACAAAGAAAGGGCTGCAAGCTCAGTCGCGCTGAGGCAACATAAAAAAGGAGACCTTGGCTCCATGCCGCTTCAGGATTTCCTGGAAAAAGCTACCAAGGAAGTGAGAGAGAAAACCATAACATCTTAGGAGATCTATCCATTAGCAAGGAAAAAAGGAACCGCATAAACGAGGAAATCCGCGCTCCAGAGATTCGCGTCATCGACGATCGCGGTGGACAGTTAGGAGTAATGACGCCACGGGAAGCCATTGCGCTTGCACGTGAATCGGATGCCGATCTTGTGGAAATTGTTCCCGGTGCAACTCCTCCCGTCTGCAAGATCATCAACTTTGGCAAGTTCAAGTATGAGCTTGCAAAGAAGGACAAGATTCAAAAGAAACATCAACACGTATCGTTGCTCAAGGAATTGCGGTTCCACCCGAACACCGATGTTCATGATTTTGATTTTAAAACCCGGCATGCGCAACGGTTTCTGGCGCAGGGACACAAGGTAAAAGCCACGGTAGTTTTCAAAGGAAGAGAAATCACATACAAGGAAAAAGGGGAAGAGCTCCTCACTCGACTTACAGAACAGCTCAATGAGGTTGGCAAGGTCGACCAGGCCGTACACATGGAAGGCAAGAGCATGATCATGATATTCGCTCCCGACCGGAAAAAGAAAAGCGAATCGAAGCCCGAAAAAGTATCATAAAGGAACCCTGATGCCAAAAATGAAAACCAAAAGCAGCGCCAAAAAACGATTCAGAAAAACAGCAACCGGACGGATTAAACGGGCGCATGCGTATCGAAGTCATATCCTTACATCGAAAAGCAGAAAACGCAAGAGACAATTGCGGAAGGGTGCGTTGGTTTCCAAGCAAGAACAGCGCGCTATGAGCATTCTGCTTCAGGGTTGAGTATTAAATCACGCTTCGACCTTCTTTATCATTTGTTGATGGTGAAGGGAAGCAAATCATCTAACCAAAAAGGACAAGAGCAACTATGCCTCGTTCGCAGAACAAAGTTGCCTCCCATCGCCGTCGCAAGCGGATACTAAAGCAAGCGAAAGGTTACTGGGGTGCGAGAAGCAAGGTCCTCACAGTTGCCAAGCATCACGTGGACAAGGGAATGCAATTCGCCTACCGTGATCGCAAGGCGAAGAAACGGACCTTCCGTCAACTCTGGATTGCGCGTATCAACGCCGCAGCCAGAATACATGGAACCACATATTCAAGACTGATTGATGCAATGAACAAGAAGGAGATTGCAATCAACCGCAAAATCCTCGCTGATCTTGCAGCAAACAACCCGCCGGCATTTGCCGAGGTTGTCAAGTTTGCCCTCGCATAAGCAACAGCATATTCCCGGTTCGTGGGACAGGCGACAACCCTGTCCTGCGGCCCTGGGGTAACCGGCAATCTGATTAACCACCTTCCGCCATGCACTCTGAAATTGCCCGTATTCGCCACCAAGCCGAAGCCGATATTATTACGGTTGAGACCCAGCAGCAGCTCGAAGAATTCCGGATTCGATATCTTGCGCGCAAGGGTCTTGTTGCATCACTCTTTGATCAGTTGAAATCCGTTCCTCCTGCTGAAAAGCCGGAAATCGGGAAGCTGCTGAACGACCTCCGACAATCCACGCAGGCCCTGTTCGACCAGAAGATGGCTTCGTTTACAAAGAAGCCGGCACGTTCCGGTGCAGTCGATCCAACACTTCCAGGGCGCCGCAAATTCCTTGGCACGAAGCACCCCTTGATGCAAACACTGGACGAGATCCAAGCCATTTTTGTATCAATGGGCTTTGGCGTGGTTGAAGGACAGGAGGTGGAAGATGACTACCATAATTTTGAAGCGCTGAACTTCCCTCCCGACCATCCTGCTCGTGATATGCAGGATACGTTCTTCATCGGCACAACAACGTTGCTCCGCACGCACACTTCGCCGATGCAAATCCGGGTGATGGAAACGCATCCACCTCCCGTTCGCGTTATCTTGCCGGGGAAAGTCTATCGGAACGAGGCCGTGAGCTCACGCAGCCTCAGCGTGTTTCATCAGGTAGAAGGATTGTATGTCGACAAAGGAGTGACGTTCAGTGACCTGAAGGGAACGTTGGTTGCGTTCATCAAGCAGTTCTATGGAAGCAGTTTGAAGTACAAGTTCCGGCCAACCTTCTTTCCATTTACAGAGCCTAGCGCCGACATTTACATTACGTGTTTCATCTGCAACGGCAAGGGGTGCAAGATGTGCAAGCACGGTGGATGGCTGGAGATTCTTGGTTGCGGGATGGTCAATCCCAACGTCTTCCGATCCGTCGGCTACGATCCCGAAGTGTATACAGGCTGGGCTTTCGGTATGGGCATCGAGCGCATTGCAGCACTTCGGTATGGTGTCGAAGACATCCGGCTCTTTTATGAGAACGATATCCGATTTCTCAATCAATTTTAACTCGATAAATCTGTCCTTGTGAAAATGTTATGAGAGTACTTCACAGCTGGCTTCAACAATACATCAAGTTCACACTCAAACCAGAAGTGCTTGCCGAGAAACTCGGCATGTTGGGACTTGAGATAGAGGGTATTGAGCACCTGGGGGAGAAGTATTCTGGCTTCGTCGTTGGACAAGTCGTAGACAAGGTAACGCATCCCAATGCGGACAAGCTCTCCGTCTGCAAGGTGAAGGTGGGGAAGGAATCGCTTCAGATTGTCTGCGGCGGACCCAATGTGGCCGCAGGGCAGAAGGTAGCGGTCGGCAAAGTTGGTGCGCTTGTACCGAGGAACCAGCATGATCCCAACGGAAAGCCTTTCCTTCTCACACAGATCAAAATACGTGCTGTCGAGTCGTTCGGGATGATTTGCTCAGAGTATGAGCTGGATTTGGGTGAGGATTCGGATGGAATACTCGTTCTGGAACCTTCCGCCAAACTCGGACAACCTCTTGCAGAATACCTCGGCCTTGATGACATCGTATATGACATTGAGGTTACTCCAAACCGGCCTGATTGGCTCAGTCATATTGGCGTTGCTCGAGAAATTGGCGTTGTTCTTAAGCGACAGCCGAGAACTCCTGGGATCAAGCTGAAGGAAGGATCGGTTTCTATTCGGAAGCACCTTACGGTGAAGGTGGAAGACAAGGTGAATTGCAGGCGCTTCGCTGCAAGGATGATCCGTGGAGTCACAATTCAACCCTCTCCGAAGTGGCTGCAGGAAGCATTGACAAAAGTTGGGCTCCGGCCTCGTAATAATGTGGTTGATGTAACCAACTACATAATGCTGGAGTGCGGACAGCCATTACATGCGTTCGATTACGATCTACTTCGTGGGGGAACAATAATTGTTCGAAGTACGGAACGGGAGTCCCCGTTCAAGACGCTCGACGGAAAAAGTCATCAACTTCCATCCGGTGCAGTAATGGTATGCGATGCCGAACGGGAAGTCTCGATTGCAGGGATAATGGGAGGGGAGAATTCTGAAATACAAGAGACGACGCGGGACGTTGTTCTCGAGAGTGCGAATTGGAATCCATCAAACATTCGTCGCACATCAAAGGTGCTCGGCATCAGCACAGACGCATCGCAGCGTTTTGAGCGAGGTGCTGATCCGGAGGCTGTAGTGTACGCTCTCGATCGGGCCTCCCAATTGATCATTGATCTCGCCGGGGGTTCTCTGCTGAAGGGGATGATAGACATTTACCCAAAGAAAATTGCAAACCGGATTGTCCCTCTGCGTATAGACCGTGTTAATGCATTGCTTGGTACGTCCCTCTCGGCAAAAGACGTCGTGCAAATGTTAAACCTCCTGAACATCAAATCTAGGGGGAAAAGTGGTAATCGGATACTGCTGGAAATCCCATCATATCGGATGGATATCGAGCGGGAGGTCGACCTGATAGAAGAGATCGCGAGGGTGTATGGGTATGACAGAATTGAAGAGAAGACAACTGTTGCGCTGAATCTTGTTCATCCATTCCCCATCGCGACTCTTACGTCAAGAGTTCGAGAGCATGTCATAGGACTTGGATTCCAGGAAACAGTTACCGTTCCGATGCTCGATGAAAAGAGGGGGGCTCTCGGTAAAGGAAATCCTGTACGCATACTGAACCCTCAGTCAGCCGATATGGTTATGCTCCGAACGAGCCTGATTCCAGGACTACTCGATGTCGTAACAAGAAACCAGAGTTTTGGGAATGCTGATCTCCGTTTATTTGAAATAGGCCACGTCTTCAGCCGAAAGACTGAAAACGGAGTACCTCCCGCATTGAAGGAAATCGTTGAGGAAGAACGGGTTTGCCTCGTCCTAACAGGCCATTCTTCGCCGAGTGGTTGGAACACAAGTGACAGATTGGTAGATATTTATGACATAAAGGGGGATGTAGCAGACCTGTTCGCAAAATTTGCTCTTGACAAACCCTTGTTTATTTCTTATTCTACCAGCAATTGTTTAGCTGATGATGCAGTAGCCGTTGAAATCAATGGAAGTAGGTACGGCCATCTCGGTGCGGTGAGAGAAGACCTGCTGAACCTGTTCGGTATTGACCAGCAAGTGCTGGTAGCTGAACTAAATCTCAAAGTATTCTCGGCAGGTAAAAAACGGAAGTATCAACCGCTCTCAAGGTTTCCGAAGGTAAGGCGGGATGTTGCGTTTATCGTTGACAGGGAAGTGATGGCCGACGATATCGAACGCACGCTTGAGGAGTCCTCCAGTGGTCTTGTTTCAAAAGTTGAGTTGTTTGACGTCTACGAGGGTGAGAAACTGCCAGACGGAAAAAGGGGGCTGGCGTTTGGTCTGGAAATGATGTCAAGAGAAAAGACGCTGAAGGAAGAAGAGATTGATGCTGAGGTTGATATGCTGGTGAGGCGTGTGGAGCAGAAATTCGGCGCTACGTTGCGTCGGACATAGTTAACTATCCCATGTTCATGTAAAGGAAGAGCAGTGGTTCACGACTCAGCAGACGTAAGCGTTGCTCCTCCCGCAGAAGCAAACAGCATTGAACTGGCGTTGAAGGCGCTGTGGGAGAAAGTAAGGCGAGCAGCAGAGGTGATCGCTCGGCTTCGAGCCGAGAACTCCCAGCTTCAGTCTACTGTAGCACGGATGCAGGAAGAGCTTTCACAGTTGAAGGAGGATTTGACTGCGCGGGAGCAGGAAATAAAAAGGTTGAGTGCAGAAAAGATTGAGATTCAATCGGCACGGAATTCGGTTTTTCCAAATGGTGAGCGAGAAGCATTGAGCGCGAGAGTAAAAGAACTGTTAGGGAAAATCGAATCGTATTTGTAGACGGTACATTACAATCATCAATAGCAGTGAGATCAGTAGGTTATGACGACGGACAGGAAAAGCATCAAAGTAAAGATATTTGGGTCAGAGTACCCTCTGCGCGGTGATAGTGAAGAATTCACGCGAAGGGTTGCAACCTATGTAGATGAAATGGTTAACACAATACATAATAAACTCCCGGATCAACCAACTCTGACCGTTGCAATGCTGTCCGCCCTGAATATCACGGAGGATCTTTTTAAAGAGCGGGATAGATCGAAGTCGACGTCCACACTAGTGGAGGGGGAGTTAAACAAGATCTCAAACTACCTTGACACATGTTTGAAGCAGGCAGAGGAAAAAACCGCTTCGTGATATCATTCACCTACTGGAGGATCTCGTTCTTTAACATAACGTAATATGATGTGTACGGATGTAAATCCGCACCGTCAACCGTCTCAAACATATTATAAAGAACCAACATTTTTATAATTGGGAGCCCGACTCGTGGGCGTTGATTACATACCTCATCCCACGCAGTAAGGGATTCTTGCGATGACCTTCTGCCCATGGGCGGAACGAGCGAGAGTGTGGAAGTAAAAGGCGTTCAGGCGAGCACCCATCATGTTTGGAAAGAGGTTCTTTACTAATTGCCTTTTTGTTACGGTTTGCGGGTGCGGATTTTTATTTGGTATTCACTGCGGAATGCGGAGGTTGTATGGATCTTTCCTTAGTACTCATTGTTGTTCTTGTGTGCTCCGGTCTTGGTATCTTTTTGGGGTGGTACCTCAATGCGAGAAGTGGGCAAAATAGGATAACTTCCTCCAAAGAAGTTGCCAGGAAAATTCTGGCTGATGCAGGAAAGGAAGTTGAGACCCTGAAACGCGAAAAATTACTTGAAGTAAAGGACGAATGGTATTCAAAGAAGAAAGAATTCGACGGTGACGTTCAAAGTAAACGGAGCAAATTTGCTGCCCAAGAGAAAGCTCTTGAAGGCCGCGAGGAGAACATTGATCGCAAAGTAGAATTGCTTGGAAAAAAAGAGCGGGAGCAGGCAAATCTCAAGAAGGAGCTTGATGAGCGAGCGAGACATTCTGAGGCCCGCCAATTGGAGCTGAACGGCTTGATTGAGGAAGAGAATATCAGATTGGAACGAGCGGCCGGTCTTTCGAGAGACGAAGCCAAACGAATTCTCATGGAAAACCTTATGAATGATGTCCGAACGGAGGCGGCGCACCTACTGAAGGAACTGCGGGATAAGGCGAGAGATGAGGCGAAAAAAGAAGCGCAAAAATTGATTGTGCAGGCCATACAGCGAACAGCTGCAGATCATTCCGTCGAGACGACCGTGAGTGTGCTGAACATCCAAAGCGATGAAATGAAAGGAAGAATTATCGGTCGTGAAGGCAGAAATATCCGCGCATTCGAAGCGGCAACAGGCGTAGATGTTATTGTAGATGATACCCCGGAAGCCGTTATTTTATCAGCGTTTGATCCGTTTCGACGAGAAGTGGCACGAGTATCTCTGGAGCGGCTTATTGCTGACGGTCGAATACACCCCGCAAGGATTGAAGAGATCGTTGAAAAGGTTCGAACTGAACTTGAAGATGATATGATGAAGGTGGGCGAGAATACGCTTCTTGAGGTTGGATTGCACGGTGGACACAAAGAGATTCTCAGGCTCTTGGGTAGAATGAAGTACCGTTCAAGTTACGGCCAGAACATGCTCCAACATAGCATCGAGGTTGCGTTTATTACTGGCATGATGGCATCTGAATTAGGGCTGGACACAGCTCTGGCAAAGAGATCTGGCCTCCTGCACGATATTGGAAAATGTGTTGATCGAACGGTCGAGGGCCCGCACGCATTGCTCGGTTATGAGCTTGCCAAGAAATACGGTGAACACGCTATCGTGGCGAATGCTATTGGATCCCACCACGATGATATTCCAATGGAGTCTCCAATTGCTGCGCTTGTTCAGGCGGCGGACGCAATCAGCGGTGCACGCCCGGGAGCTCGGCGGGAGTCTGTCGAAGGGTATGCGAAGCGACTGGAGAAACTTGAAGCTGTGGCTCAATCATTTCAAGGCGTGGCAAAGACGTACGCGATACAGGCTGGGAGGGAGATTAGAGTTGTGGTGGTTCAAGAAAAAGTCGATGATGCAATGGCAGATCAACTTGCACATGACATTGCAGCAAAGATCCAGCAGGAGATGGAGTACCCCGGACAAATCAAAGTCACTGTCATCCGGGAATTCCGGTCCGTTGCCTACGCAAAGTAGATATCCATCTCACCGTAGATAGACTTGAAAAAAAACAAGGCTAACGAATACCTCCTCATCGGGGTAACGGGCGGAATTGGTAGCGGCAAGTCGGCCGTTTGTGGGCTCTTCGCACAATTAGGCAGATCCGTAATCTCAGCGGATACGGTTGCAAAGAAATTAACCGAGACTGACATCCATGTAAGAGGATCAATCCGCACCACATTTGGTGCTGAAGTGTTTCAGTCAAATGGAGAACTTGACCGGAAGAAGCTTGCCGAAATAGTATTTGCCGATGGGCGGCTGCGAAAGCGCCTAGGCGAGATCGTTCATCCAATGGTTTTTGCTTCTCTACAACGGCATATCGATTCGCTTTCCCACCAACAACGAATCCCTTACGTGGTGATCGAGGCGGCCCTAATCTACGAGACTGGGTTGCATAAGGACCTTGACTACGTTATTGTCGTAAATGCACAAGAAAAGATTAGAATGTTGCGCGTAATTCGAAGGGATGGAATCTCTCGACAAGAAGTTCTTATGAGAATGAAATCCCAAATGCCAAATGATCGTAAGATCCGGATGGCAGACTTTGTCGTTAACAACAATGGACAAATTTCTGAACTGTACTCGAAGGTAAAGCTCATTGACCTGATCCTTACGGCCGTAATGTCACCGAAAAGAGTCTCGAAATGATCGGTTTTGGATATTGACATTCGGCGGAAGCGCTCTGCAGAGGACTTTGTTCTCGTCGGAGCCTATGACAACATGAACACCTTCGGCATCCTGAATGCAATTCATGACTTCGAATAGATCATCACTCACCAGACTTCGGGCGGCCTTGGGCGAAACGGTCGCTCTTTTTATTCATGCTACAGCTTGCGTTTGTGAATGCAGATATGACTCATCGATTTGATTTTCTCGTGATAGGCAGTGGCATTGCCGGGCTCTCGTATGCTCTGCAGGCTTCCCGCTTCGGGTCGGTGGCCATCATTACCAAAAAAGAAAAAGCTGAATCGAACACGAACTACGCGCAAGGAGGAATTGCGGCAGTCATATCTTCTCTGGACTCGTTCGAACTGCACGCGAGAGACACCTTCGCAACGGGCGTTGGGCTGTGCCACAAGGATGCGGTCGAGGTTATGGTGCGTGAAGGACCAGAGAGATTGAAGGAGCTAAAGGATCTGGGTGTTCGCTTTACTCAGACGCACGGCGCGCTGGATCTCGGACGTGAAGGTGGTCATTCCGTCAATCGCATTGTCCATGCGAAGGATCTCACTGGAAAAGAAATTGAGCAGGCGCTGCTGCAGGCGGTTTCTAGCGCGACAAACATCAAGGTCTTCGAGAATTTCCATGCGATTGATCTTCTGACCGAACATCATGCGGCTGAGAAACTCATCATTGATCGCCAAAATATACACTGCTGGGGTGCGTACGCTCTCAATGAGGAAACTGGACGGGTTGAAACTTTTATCGCGAAAGTTACCATGCTGACCACGGGCGGACTCGGTCAGGTGTATCTTCATACGACGAATCCACCGATTGCGACAGGCGATGGGGTTGCTATGGCGTACCGGGCCGGTGCGACGGTTGCGAACATGGAATTCATCCAGTTTCACCCAACAGCAATGTACAACTCCGGTAGTCCATCGTTTCTCATCTCGGAGGCCGTCCGTGGTTTCGGTGCAATACTCAGAACTCGGGATGGAAAGGAATTCATGCAGGAATACGACAGCCGAAAGTCACTTGCACCAAGGGATATCGTAGCCCGCGCCATCGATACCGAGTTGAAAAAACGAGGTGAGGATTTCGTGTTGTTGGATCTTCGACAGTTGCCGGTAGGGCAAGTGATTGAGCGCTTCCCCCATATCCATGAAACCTGTTTGAACAGATTCAAACTTGACATTACGAAGGAACCAATTCCCGTGGTTCCCGCAGCGCATTATTCCTGTGGAGGCGTGGTGACGGATCTTCAGGGCCAAACCACAATCTCAGGATTGTTTTCAGCTGGCGAAGTCAGCATGACGGGCGTTCACGGGGCGAACAGGCTGGCCAGCAATTCCTTGCTCGAAGCATTGGTGTTTTCTCATCGGGCTGCCACGAGATCGATAGAATTCCTTCATGCTTATTCCGAATCAATTCCCGAAATCAGAGACTGGGACGACAGCGGCACGTTCAACAACGAAGAGTGGGTACTCGTTTCCCACAATAGAAGGGAGATTCAACAGATCATGTGGGATTACGTTGGGATTGTGCGTTCCAATCTCAGGCTTGAGCGAGCGTTTCGAAGACTTGCCCTGCTTCAAAACGAAGTAGAGACTTTTTACAAGAAGACAAAGGTAACAGAAGAGCTGCTTGAATTGCGCAACCTAACTCTCTGCGCCATGGTCATCGTCAGATGCGCGATGAAACGAAAGGAGAGTCGAGGGTTGCACTTCACCACCGATTACCCACAACGCGATGACCAGAATTTCTTGAACGATACAGTGGTGGATTAAAAAACGGACGCGTTCGTTTCGCATCACGCTTGTTTCAAGTGCACAGTTGTCGTATATTTGATTTGTTCACTTCCCTCCCGCATTTTGGAATGATGAAACTGATTGAGCTCGATAAACCCCGTTGTCATTGCGCCGTCTTCGGCATCCATGGACATCCAGCCGCTGCACAATTAACCTATTATGGACTGCTTGCCCAGCAGCATAGGGGGCAAGAGGGATCAGGCATCGTCACTTCGGACTACGACCGACAAGCCAATAAACCTCGTTTCCACGTACACAAGGACTTCGGGTTGGTCGACGATGTATTCAAAGATGATCGCGTTCTCACCGATTACTTGAAGGGAGACAAAGCGATTGGCCATAACCGGTATTCCACCGCCGGGGCGGCAGACAACAAAACGAATATCCAGCCCTTCACTGTCAACTACAAACGCGGCAACATCGGCATCGCCCACAATGGCAATCTGACGAACTTTAAAGACATTAGACAACGCCTCCAGGATGAGGGGACGATTTTTCAAACAACATCCGATACCGAAATCATTCTCCACCTGATCGCTCGCAGTAAGGAAACGGAGCAAATCAGCCAGATACGTGATGCGCTCTCACAGATTCAAGGAGCGTTCTCACTTGTCATTCTTACTGATGACATGCTCATTGCGGCGCGTGATCATGCAGGTTTTCGTCCGCTGGCAATAGGGAGGAAGGGGAACGCGTTTATCGTTGCATCGGAGACTGTGGCGTTCGATATCATCGATGCGGAGTATGTGCGTGATGTCGACCCGGGTGAGATTGTCGTTATCGATGCAAC
>CAYPVN010000045.1:9270-12437 GCA_964414155.1 uncultured Chitinophagales bacterium | reverse complement strand
CGGGTCAGATCTTCTGCAATCTTCTTGCAGACACGTTGCTCAAGGTGATGTCTTGTTGATGTTGCCGACACGCGGAACCGGTCGATGATAAGTCCATCATTCCGCGTGAAGATGTTCGCGTCGAAAATGTTCGCGTCGTTCGCCGTGAGGACAGCGCAAAACCGGGAGAGGGCAAACGGAGCATCTCTGGCAATGATCGTGATTTCGGTGTATCCTTCTTCATGCGAGAAGTTCGCCGAAACAGGTTCCTGCATCTCGCTCTTGATGATATGCTCGCGAATTTCCTCCTCGGTAAAGAGTGAGACGTACGCCGCATTCTGGATGCCCTGCAAATGCCCTTCAACCCGCTCGCGGGGGAGGGATTTGCTCAACCGCTCAACGACATCAACGGCGGCGGCCGCTCTTCGTGACCGATGATATGAATCGATCTGCGCGCCGCTCAGGTTTCGTCTGAGTACTTCCGACGTCTGCAGATACAAATCCTGCAACATCGCCGATTTCCATTCCGTCCAGACATTAATATTCACTGCGGAGAGATCGGCGTATGTTAGGAGATAGAGGTAATCAAGCTGCTCGCGGTTTTCGAACTTCGCCGCAAACTCTTTGATAGTCTCGGGATCGTGGATGTTGCGTCGGAAAGCAATTTGCTCCATGAGTAGGTGGTGCCGGACAAGGAACGTTACAAGGGGAATGATATCAGTCATCCCAATTCTCCCCAAAATTACCGTTGTCATGCCAACGCCCGAAATCTCGTGATCAGCGACGCCGCGCGGCTTCGCGATATCGTGCAGGAGAATGGAGATATGGAGGGCGTCTTTTCTCCGGAGGTTGCGAAAGACCTCGTGCATGACACCCTTTTCCTCACGTAACCGCTCGGCATTCGCAACCGCAATGAGCGTATGCTCATCGGCGGTGAAGTAATGATACACGTTGTGCTGGAAGAACGCCACGAGATCCCCGAACTCGGGAATGTAGCGTCCCAAGACCCCGAGGTCATTCATCGCGCGCAGTGTTTGCGCAACACGTCGCGAACTGAGTACGCGCCTGAACAGTGACGCGAGATCGAGAGATCGCCATTGCTCGTCTGTAATAAGATGAATGCTTCGCTCGATCAGACCACGAAGTCTGAAATCAAGATCGGCATCATTTTCGGCGGCATGGACAAATGCCTCGAAGACTTGCCGGGCTTCATCGAGTCGTTGAACACCGGGTTGGATCGAAAGGAGACCGCTGCGCAACGAGAAGAGCTCTCCGATGAGGTCCACGCTTTCTGACTCATCGTGGGGAGGCTCAACAGCTTCCGTGAACTGAAGGCTCAATCGCTGATGAAAACGGTGGATGGCCCTTGCATGCAGGTAGTAATCGCGCATGAAGATCTCGACAGCCTGTTCTTTTCCGTCATCATTACCGTCGGGGGATTCTTGCCCATAGCCCAATCCCGCGGCAACTTCACGCTGAATCGTATATTCTAAAATATCGTGCAGAGAACCGCGGCACGTATGCATTTCGTGGCGAACGCGGTACAGGAATTGGAGCGCCAGGGTTGTGGCGTTGTGCATCTCATGCTCGATCACTTCAGCCGTGAGCAACTGGTCCAGGAATCTTTGCGAGGCTGTAACAGTCGGGGGGATGGGGGAGAAGTATTCTGCCTTCAGCCCGCGATACAACCAGAATATAGCATGGAAATCCCGAAGCCCTCCCGCGCTGTTCTTAACGTTCGGCTCAAGCAGTTTCACCGAGTTCCCATAGCGGTCGTGGCGCCGTTGTGCGTCTGTGAGGATCCCCCCGACAAGCCATTCACCTTTGCCGGTCGAAATCTTCCCCATCATCCCCTCGAAAAAAGATTCAGCAAGCGCCTTATTACCGCAAAGATATCTGCTTTCGAGCATCGATGTCCAGGCATCGAGAGTGTGGCCGTGCAATGAAAGGGCCTCGTCAATTGCTCTCACACTGTGTCCCACATTTATGCCGGCATCCCAGAGTAGGTGCAGAAACTGTTTGGCAGTCTCGGAGGCACTGTCCTTGCCGGATTCACAGAGCACCATGATATCAATGTCGGATTTGGGACACAGTTCGGCGCGGCCGTATCCTCCCAACGCAACTACGGCCACATTGTTTTGCGACTCTTGAGGAATGGTCAGGAATGCAGACAGCAGTGCGTCATCGACCGCAGCCGTGAGGGCTGAGCATGTGGTAAATCCCGGTGCACCGCTGCGATGCGCTTGCAAGCAAACTTCGCTGCGATCAGCAAGCGTCGCACGTATCGAACTGGCATCACCAATCATGTTAGAATTAGGAGAAGTGCTCGTTGGGTGACGAGATAATCTGAATGAATATACAGATTGAGGGAAGGAATTTCAATGAAGGTGATTCTTGCCGGTGAGTCACTCTTCCAACCTTGCTTCTCTACACATTCTTCCGTACCTTTTCATGCAATTCGCGTCAAACATTCACACAGAATGTCGTTTCCACTGCATGCGTGCGATAATTCCGGTCGGCGGAGTTGGTAGCAGACTCCGTCCCCATACATTTGAACTTCCGAAGGTGCTGCTGAACGTTGCCGGAAAGCCCATCCTTTCCCATATCCTCGACAAGATCGCCGGTGAAGGGATCACGAAAGCAACGATCATTATCGGGCACATGGGTGAAAAGATTAAGGAACATGTCTCACGGTCGTATCCAACGCTGAGCGTTGATTACGTTGAGCAGGCAGAACCCCTCGGTCTCGGCCACGCGATCTACCTCTCCCTCAAAACAATCGGGCATGAACCGATTCTCATCATTCTCGGCGATACAATCTTTGATGTTGATCTCGGTCCTGTCCTTCGAGGAAAGGAGACGTCCCTCGGTGTGAAAAAGGTGAGCGACCCAAGGAGATTCGGAGTTGCTGAGATCGTCAATGGCAGCATAACCAAGCTGGTCGAAAAGCCTGAACATCCAAAGAGTCATCTCGCAGTGGTTGGTCTCTATTATATGCAGAATACGGCGCTGCTTGCTGAGTGTCTCACAGAGGTCGTCGAGAAGGGTGTGAAAACAAAAAACGAGTATCAACTCACCGATGCACTTCAAATGATGATTGAACGTGGAGAGATAATGAAGACTTTCGCTGTAGAAGGCTGGTACGATTGCGGGAAGCCTTCGACGCTGCTCTCGACAAACCGTTCGTT
>CAYPVN010000045.1:5471-9170 GCA_964414155.1 uncultured Chitinophagales bacterium | reverse complement strand
TTTAATGTAGGCGGCTCGTCTGAAATTGAATTCTATTAGCAGTTGAATCGTAATATCGGAAGGGTTATTCAATGCCGTATTTGTTCACTTCAGAATCTGTTTCCGAAGGCCATCCGGACAAAGTGTGTGACCAGATTTCGGATGCGGTGCTCGATGCTATCCTCACCCAGGATAAACGGGCGCGGGTGGCATGCGAGAGTTTCGTAACGACGGGACTTGCATTCGTTGGTGGGGAGATAACAACATCCGCGTACATCGAAGTGCAGGACATCGTTCGGCGGGTGATCAGGGAGATCGGCTACACAAAAGCCGAGTATCGTTTCGATGCGGAATCCTGCTCGGTGATCTCAAGTATTCATTCCCAGTCACCGGATATTGCGCGAGGTGTTAATACTGGTGGAGCCGGCGATCAGGGGATGATGTTTGGTTACGCGTCAGACGAGACGGATGAGCTCATGCCGATGCCGATCATGTTTGCGCACAAGCTCGTCAAGCGCATCGCCGACATTCGCAAGAACCATCCCAGGCTGATGCCATATCTTCGCCCGGATGCCAAGTCGCAGGTGACTATCGAATACAATGGGCGGAGGCCGATGCGCGTTCATACCGTTGTCATATCTGCTCAGCACGATGGTGATGTGAAACAGAAACGCATTGCGCAGGATATCATGGCGAATGTTATCAATCACGTTATCCCAGAACACCTTCGCGACAAACAGATGGTCGTTCACGTTAACCCTACGGGGCGGTTTGAGATTGGCGGGCCCCACGGAGACACCGGTCTCACAGGTCGCAAGATCATCGTCGACACGTACGGTGGCCGCGCACCCCACGGTGGCGGCTCATTCTCAGGGAAGGATCCTTCAAAAGTTGACCGGAGCGCAGCATACGCGGCGCGACACATCGCAAAAAACATTGTTGCCGCCGGGCTTGCCGATGAATGCCTGATTCAGGTGGCCTACGCGATCGGGATTGCCGAGCCGGTATCCATTCACGTGAACACGTATGGCAGCGGGCGCGTGCCCGATACAGAGCTGGAAAGGATTATCAAGAAGGAAGTCGATATGTCGCCGCGGGGAATCATCAAACGACTGGACCTCTTGCGCCCTATCTACCGTAAGACATCCGCCTACGGCCACTTCGGCCGTGACGACAAGGATTTCACCTGGGAGAAGCTGGACCTCGTGAAGACGCTGCATCGGGCAATCAAGAACTAAACACAATCAAACAGTAATTAAAGGAAACAAATGGATTCAAAGGCAGGAAAGTACAAAGTTGCAGATCTTTCACTTGCGAAAGAAGGGAAAAAGCTCATTGAGTGGGCAGTGTCCCGCATGCCGGTTCTCATGGCGCTTCGGAACAAGTACAAACAAACAAAACCGCTGAAGGGATACCGAATCGCAGGATGCCTTCACGTCACCAAAGAGACGGCTGTGCTCGTAAAGACATTTGTTGAAGCTGGAGCAGACGTAAGCTGGAGCGGTTGTAATCCGCTTTCAACAAACGACGCCGTCGCGGCCGCACTCGCGGCCGACGGGATTTCGATCTTCGCCTGGCATGGAATGAACTTAAAAGAATTCTACTGGTGCATCGAAGAGACGCTGAAGTTCCATCCCAACCTCACCCTCGACGATGGGGCCGATCTCATTTTCACCATCCACAACAAACATCCTGAATTTGCCGAGAAGTACATAATCGGCGGGACAGAAGAAACGACGACGGGAGTGCATCGCCTGCGAGCCATGGCCAGCGATGGTGCATTGCGATATCCTGTGATTGCGGTAAATGATGCGGAGACAAAGTGGGATTTTGATAATGTCTATGGAACCGGCCAATCAACCATTGATGGTATTCTCCGGGCGACGAGCGTGCTATTGGCCGGCAAGAACTTCGTGGTTGCCGGGTACGGGCATTGTGGCAAGGGTGTTGCGTTGCGGGCGAAGGGTTTCGGTGCGAACGTGATCGTTACCGAAGTGAAGCCGACTGCTTCGTTGAAGGCGACCCTGGACGGTCTGCGTGTGATGACAATGGATGATGCTGCGAAGATCGGCGACGTGTTTGTTACGGCAACCGGGGTGAAAGATATAGTGGTGAAGCGGCACTTCGCTTCGATGAAAGACGGCGCTATCGTCTGCAACACGGGACACTACGACTGTGAGCTTAACTTGAACGATCTGGCAGCGCTGGCGAAATCAAAGCGGGTTATACGCGACGACAACGAGGAGTATCTTCTGAAAAACGGACGACGCATCTACGTTCTTGCCAAGGGGAGGCTGGTGAACCTTGCCGCCGCGGAAGGTCACCCTTCAGAGGTTATGGATATGTCCTTCGCAAATCAATTCATGTCTCAGCTTCGGCTCGCGAACGCACACCGGAACGGGAAGAGACTGGAAAACGGCGTGCACGACATTCCTGCCGAACAAGACCAGGAAATTGCACGGGTCAAACTGAAAACGATGGGTTTGGCGATCGACACGTTAACCCGTGAGCAAGTGAAGTATATGAGTGATTATAGTTCTGGCACGTAAGTGACTGCGCAAGTATGAAACAAAAACGCCCCACAGTGTGGGGCGTTTTGTTTTGCCGGGGTATCACTATTTCTTCTCAAGCGATCTTTTGATCGAGGCGATAAGATACTCCATGTGATAAGGTTTGGTAATGTAGTCATCTGCTCCCAATTTGACACTGTCGATTGCAGTGGAGAGGCCCACCATACCCGTGAGCATGATGACGCGGCACTTCAGCGATTTTCTTTTGATGAACTTGAGCACTTCCATACCTGTCGCGCCCGGCATCGTAATATCGAGGAGAACGACATCGTAGTCCTCCTTCCCAAGTTTCGCGATTGCGATATCACCATCCGCCGCCTCCTCAAGGACAAACCCCGCCGCACCAAGCTGCTCTTTAACAATCTCCCGGAGCTCCGTGTCGTCGTCAACAAAAAGAATTCTATTCCGTTCTTTGCTCAAAGGATCCTCGTGTGTGAGTCTATATAGGGATTCCACCGAAGAAAATCAATGGCTGGACTCCCATCTGATGAAATTTTATCACTTGACTTTCGCAAAATAATGTCGTATGCTTGCGCAGATTTCTTCTTCCCCAATCCATCCGTCCGCTATGAACCCTCATCCATCATTTCGATATGGATCTGCTATCGCAATCTGGATGTGTGTGCAATGCAGTGCGTCTGGCCAAGGCACTAGCTTTCCCTACACGCAGAATTTTGACCTGGTCGTCCCACCGTCTCTTCCAGGAGGATGGTCATCAACGCAAAACAGAACCCCGGGTGTCAACGACTTCACGACAAGTTCAGGTACTGTACGCTCAGCTCCGAACGCGGTGCTTTCTACGAACGCGATAATTGGACAAGAGCTCATTTCTCCGCTGTTTGATTTTGCGAACAATACACCGGAGCGAATCATCTTTTACACGAGACGTTCAGCCAGTCATCTGGCGAAGGTCGTAGTTGAAGCATCCCTTGACAGCGGAACAACCTACACGCGACTCATTGGTGACACCGTTCTTAACCCTGGGACGACCAATTATGTACTCTCCAGTTTTTCCCTCCCCTCTATTCTTGGAACGAGCCACGGCGTCAGGTTTCGATGGCGCATTATTCCCGATGCCGGAGGAGCGACGGGAACAATTCGTATTGATGATATTTTGATCACCGTACAGGCCGCTGTCGATCTAACTCTT
>CAYPVN010000045.1:2879-5371 GCA_964414155.1 uncultured Chitinophagales bacterium | reverse complement strand
AATTCGTATTGATGATATTTTGATCACCGTACAGGCCGCTGTCGATCTAACTCTTGCCGGACTCCGTTTCCTCCCTCCTTATCCGGAAGAGGGCGATAGCATACAGTGTTCCGCAACGATCAAGAACGTTGGCCTTGAGACTGTCCAAATTTGGGGAGTGGATTTCTTCGTCGATGCCAACAACGACTCGCTTCCACAACCGTCGGAACTTGTTGCAAGTCTCGTCCATGCTAATGCAATCGCAGTTGGGGATTCTGTTGACGTTGTTGCCTCACTAGGAGTCTTTCCGACTGGCGACAAGCTTGTTATCGCAAAAGTCGCATTTCCACCCGATCAAAATCCTTCCAACGATCAACGGAACGCGGCGCTGAAGGTCGGCTACCGATATGGAAGCATTGTTGTCAATGAGATCATGTATGCCCCGACGAGTCCGGAACCGGAGTGGGTAGAGCTCCTCAACACTCGATCAGATTCCATCAACCTGCGAGGATGGTTGGTTTCGGATAGTAACGTCTTGACCAGACGAACAATTACAACATCGACAATCCGCATTCCACCGAACGGATACGTCGTTCTAACAAGCGACTCGGCAGGAGTGGCGGCAATTCATCCTGCAGTTCCATCGCGCATTATTGACGTGACGAGTTTTCCAACACTCAACAACACAGGCGATGCCCTTGTATTGTATGATGACAGAGGGAAAACCATGGATAGCCTGTACTATCTGCTTGGATGGGGTGGAAACACAGGCGGAAAATCACTGGAACGCATTGATCCGCTCGGCTCGTCGGTTACGTCAACTAACTGGGGCACCTCACGCATACGCAGTACACCGGGGGTTCGCAACTCGTTAACGAGGAAGGACTTTGATTTGCGCCTTGATTCTCTCGTGGTGCAGCCCCCTCTTCCAATTGTTGGAGCCACGCTCGACCTCCGCACTCGCATACGCAACATCGGCTTTCAGCCGGTTCCTTCGTTCAATGTACTTTTCTTCGAAGATGCTAATCATGACTCTCTAGCGCAGCCTACAGAGCTGATCGGATCGGTTGCACAACCGACTCCGGTATCGCCCCTTGATTCAATAGAACTCTCGCTTGGCATCAGTGGCGTGACAGCTGGAACGCACCTCTATATGGCAATCATCTCTTTCAGCGCAGACGAGGATACATTAAATAACAAGAAAGTCGGGACCGCCATTGTGGGATACGAACCAGGCAGTCTCGTTATTAACGAAATTATGTACGCGCCACCCACAGGCGTTCCCGAATGGGTGGAGCTGCTAAACCTCTCTCCTAATTCGGTTGATCTGAACGATTGGAAGCTCGGGAATAGGTCCGTGTCACCACGTTACACAATATCAACAAGTCGGATGATCGTCCCTCCGCTTGAATTGGTTGTGGTTACGAAGGATACCGCGTTGCTGAGGCAAGCGTACCAGAGTCTGCCGCCGGGTGCCATTCAGTCCACTTCCCTTCCCACTTTCCTTTGGAATAACAATGGCGATGCAGTCGTGTTTGTGGACAACAGGGAGGAAATCATGGACAGTTTTTTCTATGCCAAAACCTGGGGAGGAGCGTCCGGCACATCGCTCGAGCGGATTGATGTTCTCGGACCGTCGCACGATTCAAGCAACTGGACATCGTCCGCGGATTCGTTGGGGGCTACACCGGGAAGGGCCAACTCGGCCGTCGCTTTGGATTTCGATCTTCGTATCCTTCGCGCGCCTCCGGTCACTGCAAAAAATGGTGTTCCTGCGTCATTTCTCATCACCGTGCAGAATATCGGGAAGCAAACGACCGGAGCGTTCGACCTGCTCCTGTTTGATGATATGAACAATGACTCTGTCGGCACTCCGGAAGAAGTCATTGCTCAGGTTTCGATTACGCAAGCACTAGTGCGGAGAGATTCGTTGGTCATCCAAAGCACATGGTCTATACCTCGCCCGGGCGGTTACAACGCCATTGCCCGAATTGAATACACGCAGGACGTGCGTATTTCCAATAACAAAATGCTGATTCCAGTCAAAGTCGGGTCGGCAGAACTCTCCCTTGTCATTAATGAAATCATGTATTCGCCGTCGGGCGTGAACGCAGAATATATAGAATTGGCGAACGTAAGCGATCACGATATTGACATCGCCAACTGGAAGATCACAGATCGTCTTACCTCATCGGGTAGCGTCAGTCAAATGAAGCTTTCCACTGAACGAAAGATTGTTCGTCCCGGGGAGTTTTTCCTTCTTGCGTCGGATACATCCGTGTTCAGACTGTGGCCTCATCTTCGAATGATGGATTCGCGACTCATTACCATCCTGAATCAATCCAACCTTAGCCTGAACAACGATGGTGATGATGTTATCGTGCGGGATTTACTCAGTTCAGTTATTGACAGTGTTGCGTATCAGCCGGGATGGCACAATTCCGATGTCGCCGATAAAACCGGCAGATCTCTTGAGAAGATCAACCCCTTGCTCAATGCAAATGACCTGCGCA
>CAYPVN010000045.1:0-2779 GCA_964414155.1 uncultured Chitinophagales bacterium | reverse complement strand
ACCGGCAGATCTCTTGAGAAGATCAACCCCTTGCTCAATGCAAATGACCTGCGCAGCTGGAGTACATCAGCCTCACCAACGGGCGGCACCCCCGGTCTTGCCAACAGCATCTTCGCCAACTCACTTCCTGTACAATCCCGTCTTTCATTCTCCCCCAATCCTTTTTCTCCCGATGATGACGGCATGGATGACTTCACGCTCGTGCAGTACGAGCTCCCTCTCCGGACGTCACTCATCAATATCAAGATTTATGATGTGAAGGGAAGACTGATCCGATTTCTTTCCAACAATGAGCCAAGCGGTGCCAGGGGTGTGATTCCGTGGGATGGGCGTGACAACGAGAACCGGAAAGCTCGGATTGGAATGTACATCGTGCTCCTCGAGGCGATCGACGATCAGGGAGTAAATCTAGAAACAGCCAAAGGTGTCGTGGTACTTGCGGGGAGGCTTTGAATCCTTCTTAGTGTTTTCGGTCAGGGAAAAGCCAGGTCATTGCATACTCGCCGAAAATCAATTCGTCAACTGCCCGTGCAATATCCCAGATCGGAGTGGTCTTTGGGAGAAAGTGGTCGATCCTCGGATCCAGCTCGAGTGAATTCTGCAGTTCGTTTTCCGCGCCTGAAAGGAAGAGGAAATTCGTATTCTTGTAACGGTCGACCTCGCGCGTGAACTCGTGAAACTTGATCCCGTCCATCTTGGGCATCTGCACATCGGAAATAATGAGGTCAATTTCCGATGTTGTCAGGATTTCACAGCCTGCGATGCCGTTTGTTGCGGTGTGGACAGTGTACCCGCTCGAAAACAGCACATCCTTGAGCAGGGACAGATATTCCTTGCTATCGTCAACAACAAGGATTTCCATTTGGTACCTTTCCGGGGGACGGATTCAGCTATTCACATGCGATTTGTTTGCCAGAGTTTTGGGCGCTAAGCTCAAGGGAATCAACACGTTTAGCCTCCAGAGGAGGATAGTTTTACCGCCACCGTGTAAAAAAGTTACTTTGAGGGCACCGAGGGAAGAGTCAGCAGTGTGGTACGGGGGAACCTGTTCTCTGGGGGAAGGTTATGCCTTGAGGTTGAGAATCCTTTCCATATCGGATCGAACTAATCGGTACGGATGCCATTCCTGCATATATCTCGCTCCGAAACGGTTGTAGAAATCGATCGCAAGCTGGTTCCAATCGAGAACAGCCCATTCCATGCGCCCACAGCCTCGCTGATGAGCCTCGGCCACCATCGCGCGAAACAACGCATAACCAACTTGCTTGTTCCGGTATTCGGGCATCACAAACAGATCTTCAAGGTATAAGGTCGGAAGCGCAAGGAAACTGGAGTACGTTTCGAAGACAAACGCATACCCGACCGCTTTCGTCTCATACTCGGCGAGATACGCATCGAGTCGAGGGCGCGGTGAGAACATGTCGGCTATCAATCGAGTTTTCGCAGTACTGTCAGGAGGCACCAGCTTCTCGTAAGCAGCAAGCGCATCCACCAATGCGAGAATGATCGACGCATCTTCCGCATTGGCCTTCCGGACAATCGTTGACATTGTTTCAGAGGTAGCGGGATCGCCCATATCGTTATCCTTACAACGGGAGTTGGTCAATAGCTAAAAACAGAACAGCGACTCCGGTGTGCAGGAATCGCCAGAGATGCATCTGTTCGTACGGCAGAACCGGTGCGCGCTACTTCGCTGATGACGATGCTGTTCCGGCTTTAAACTTCGCCATCGAATCCTCGTATGGCTTTCGTGTCTTCGCCGGGGCATCCTTCAACAGATCAAGTGCCTGCTGTTCCAATACGATAGCCTGTTTGACACTGCCCCTTGCAAACTCAACTGTTGCCTCCGTGTCGATATATCCCGCCCGTTTGCCATCGGTATCCGCAAGATCAACAGCCTTCTTTGCCACATCTACCGCGTGGTCGAGGTTGATCTTCTGTTCGGCGCAATTCCACGCGTAGTTGTTCATCAAGCCTGCATCGTTCGGAAACTTCTCCATAGTCTGAAGGAAGAACTTCCGCGCATTCTCCCCATCCCTTTCCTCTATATATAATCTCCAGATTGAGGTGAGCGCTTGTTGTATCATCTGCGATTCCGGAAAACGTTCGACAAAGGAAAGTACCCTGGATGGATCCTTGGTTGAGCGGAACGTTGCGAGTGCAACGGCATACTGGGCCTCTTCGTTATGCCTTAGGGTGTTGCTCGGATCGTTATCGAGAACTTTCTGGAAGTGATTGGCAGCCCGTGCGGCATCATTCCGGTCCTGGTACTTCGTGGCCAGTGCATAGTTCAACGCCGGGTCACTCGGTGTCTTCTTAAGATCAGCTTGCAAGGTACCAATCGTATTGCGCCCCTCGGCGTAATCTGTGATCGTGTTCAAGAATGGCTCAGCCGGAACGTATCCCAGTATCCGATCGATCTCCTCTCCGTTTGCTTTGATCACGACGATCGTCGGGTAGGCGTTCACACCGTATTTCTTCGCGATGTCGATGCCCTCGTCCTTTTCCGCATCGATCTTAATGGAGACAATTCTCGCGTTGACGAAGTCCGCCACGCGTTGGTCGGAGTATGTACGCGCATCCAGCGTGTCACACCAGCGGCACCAATCGGTAATGAAGTCGATCATCACAGGTTTCCTCTCGGCTTCCGCTTGTGCTGTTGCCTCGCTGAGTGAGCCCCGGAGGAACTTGATGTCCGCAACGAGTCCGTGGTGAATGGTGATAATGAGAATCATCAAAAAGAATGTGGTCCCGGGCTTCATTCTCTCTCCTATGCAGG
>CAYPVN010000044.1:3842-12725 GCA_964414155.1 uncultured Chitinophagales bacterium | reverse complement strand
ATCCTGAGCTGGCGTGAGATGGTTTGCTCGTTCTCCCCTTCCAGCACTTTGAGCAGCAGCGAAAGCTTGGTGGTCTCCACGGCTTGCGCGTCAATGTCCACGCCGTAGATGTTATTGAGGAGAATGCGCTTGCGCTCGGTGGTGGTGAGACGCCAGTGGCCACCACTGGCGGACCCTCCCCCGACCCCTCCCTCGGCCTTGTTAGCACCTGAGAGGGAGGGGAGTGATGCCTGGTAGAGTGTTGGGTTTTTGCCTTTCGTCCACTTCTCAGGGCCGTCGTTGAGGTATCAGTCGCGGTGCCAGTCCAGCAAGTACTGGTACGCGCCAATGAGGAACGAGCCTGATCCGCACGCGGGGTCGAGGATGCGGAGGGTGGAAACTTGTTTCGGGGGCATTTGCTTTCGGACCTCACCCCCGTCCCCTCTCCTATTTGGAGAGGGGTGTCCGGAGGACGGGGTGAGGTCGGAACCGAGCAGCCTACCCACCGTATTCTTCACGATGTACTCGACAATGTACGTCGGCGTGTAGTAGACACCGCCGGCTTTCTTTACCTCGGGCTTGTCTTCCACAACGGCCCGGTGTCCAGCCGTCAGCCGGATGACTTTGCCGAGAAATTGCTCGTACACTTGTCCGAGAATATCGGCAGGGAGAACAGAGAACTCGTACGGACTCTCGGGATAGTAGAGACTCTTGATGATGTCTTTGAGTGGCTTGTCATCAATGGCGAGGCCGAGCGTCATCTCATCGGGGGCTTCGTTGCGTTCTTTTTCCTTCTGGAAATGAAAGAGTCCGGAGTTGTACTTCTCATCCGCACGATGGAAAAGCTCCGACATCCGCTTGTAGACATGCTCGCCGTTCTGCAGCGCCATCAACGCGCCGTAGGTCTCGATGCCCCGGTCTTCGCAGATGCGGAGGAAGATCAATCGGTCGATGGTACGCTGCACGGAGAAGTTCAGCTCGCGCTGTGTGAGGTCGGGGTTGCGGAGAGCAATGTTGGCGGCAAGCATCTTGCGCCATTCTTCGATCTCGCGAAGGAACGCATCATCAACCTCCGCCGTTCCTTTCTTAATCTTGTTCGTCTCGGCGTACTTGTCGAATGAACCCTTGAGCACAGAATCCTTGGAGAAGATGCCGGCGATCTCTTCCCATCGTGATTCGTACTCCGTGTACGGAAGGTAGAGCGTGCGCCCGGTCGATGGCTTATCGGAAGGAAACGGCTTGATGCGACAATCGTAGACCGCGAACTCTTCAAAGTCGGTGAGAATGCTGAGAGGGAGCTTCGCTGACCACGCATAGCGTCGAAGCTGATAGGCAGGACTGATGTCTTCCTTCACGTTAACGGACGGCTTCTTTGCCTCGACAAAGAACTTCCGCACGCCGCCGATCCGGAAGCTATAGTCGGGCGCTTTGGTCACCGTGCCTATCTTGATGGCGTCTTCGTGGATAACGTCCTTGTACGCTTCGGCAAACCCCTGTTTGTTATCAACGTCCCAGCCCAATGCCGTGAAGAATGGGTCAAGGAACTCGCGGCGGAGTTGAGTCTCGTTGTACTCACCGGAGAGAAACGCATCCCGGCTACGGTCGAAACGCTCGACGAGCGCTGACAGTTCTTTGGGTACGGCCATGAGATTGGCCCTCTGCTGATGGGATGGAAGCTGCTACGGGCTTGAATGTATGGAAATAATATCGAAAGTCAACAAGGTGAGAACTGCGAACTCGATGTCCGTACCATCATTTATCCAAGGAGGGAAATAGATCGAGGCCGGATCCGAAGTCAAACACATATCGATACTCCACCCCCAACAAGTACGAAAGTGTTAGCTGAATCCCCCGCACGTTCCTGTAGATCGGGAGTTGTGTGAAAACCCGCGCAGATGATGGTCCATCGCTGTAAGTCAGCCCGGGCATGATATCATGATATGTCCCGCCTGTTGCGACAAGTGTCCTTCGGTTGGAAAAATCCTGTTGGGCGAAACGTGAACGGACAAGTAGCGATCCGCCGAGACGATCCGTAAGATTGTACTCCCCTCCGAAACTCAGCACCACCTCATCACCAATCCGATAGCCGTCAAGGTTGGCCCCCGCATAGCGATACGTTGCAACGGCATACAAACGAAAACCGAGTTCCGGAAAACTTCGTAAGGCAAACGCCCATCCAATGAGCGCAGGAGCGCCGGTACCGGGCTGCAAGTCAATTGCCAGCTGTGCGCCGTTCTGTTCCTGCGTGTAACTTCCGGTCGGGAGGTTCGCGCCGCCACCGATAGCCAGTTCGAACGGCGATGCAATGGTGGGAACGACAACCTGATATTTGCCGAGCAGCAGGACATCCCGAACTCCGGACGCACTGAACGAAACCGTCTCGACAAACCTTCCGCTTCCTGTTCCACTTGTAATGGTAAGTTCACGTTCTTTCCCGCTGTACGTTATCCCTGCCAGCACCGAGAGCCGCTGAATCAACCCGTATTCCAGTTGCAGCGTGAAATATCCGACCGTCGCCGTTCTCTGCAGCGGGTCATCGATGCGCTTCGATCCCTGATATGCCCTCGTCACCGAGTTGAACTGGTAATTTGCATGGACACTCAACGCTTTGTAAGGAAGGATTCCACTCTCAACTCCCCCGATGGACGAAGCGCCGACAGTGCAACATCCTTGGGACGACGCTCGTTCGCTCAGCGAGGACAAAAGGCAAAGCATGACGACGAGTTTGGACAAACGGCTCATGGGGATTCTTTCAGGTAGGAATTACGGATAGAAAATAAACACGTCAATCCGCTGAGTCACGCTGCCGCCTGCATTGTCTTTGACGGTGACCTCGACAAAATTCGGACCGGCACAGCAGAACGACGCGCTGAAACGAACTTCTTCTCCTTCCCCAATAATATCTCCGGTTGAAGCCCACCAACGATATGTGAGAGTACTATTGTCGGGATCGGTGGCTTCGCAACGAATGGAAGAACTTTCCCCAACGGGGATCTGCGGAGGAGTGGCAGTCAATCTGTTAATAATCGGAGGACGGTTGCCCCCTGCGCTGACCGGGTCATCTGGAGGCTGAACGCATCCGGCGAAAAAGCAGGTAAGCAGAAGAAGTCCGGCGAGTCTCACAGCTTCCTCCTGTCGTTCACTCAGAGCATCTCTTTGATAATCTTCTCAAGCGACTCCTTGTCGAGCATGCCGATATGCTTGTGGGTGATATTCCCGTCCTTGTCCACAAAGAATGTCGTCGGGATGACATCAACCTTGCCGTATTCCTGAGCCGCCTTGAATCCGTCAATCACAATCGGATAGTTGATTTTCGCCTGGCTGATGTACGGCTTCACTTTTCCCCATCCTTCTGCATCAAGAGATACTCCGACGATTTCAAGACCCTTGCCCTTATACTTTTCATAGACCTCAATAAATGCCGGCACCTCCCGACGACACGGGCCGCACCACGTTGCCCAGAAATTCACAACCACAACCTTCCCCTTTAGCTTGGCGAGTTCAATGGTCTTGCCATTTGCATCCTTCAGCTTGAAATTCGGAGCCTTCATCGGGCCCGCCGATTCGCGCTGTGCAAGAATTACTGATGGGAGCAGAAGAATAAGCGCAACGAAAAGAGCAACGTGCCTGACTAACTTCATGAATAACCTCGAGATTATGTGAACGGATTCACTGCCTGGCTATACAACACCGGAAGCACTGGTTTAAGTTTCCCAGCAGCAAAGAAATTGTTGTGCTTACATAGACTTAAAGAAGCAAAGAGTGAGATGATGCCGCCATGACTCAAGACACCACCAGACCAGCGGGAGGAATGAGCAACGAGGTCATCAGGCGGGCAAATTGCTGATGCAGGGAAATCCGCTCTTCGAACACTGCACTGAGAATCGACAGGTTCTTTTTCAAGCCGGCATATTGTTAAAGGCACCTCGTGTCTTCTTCAGGCCAAGAAGCTCAAACAGCGTGCGCCACGAGATTTGCCAGCGCCAGGCCATTTTCTCCGCCAAGGAAGCGGGGGCTTTCTCCTCATGAAGCTTCTCGACGTTCTGAATAACGTCACCCGGATAGAACACGAGCGTTTCAACATCGCCAACACCTTCAAAAGACTCCCTTCGTCTCTCCGGCTCAAGGCCATAGAAGTCTTTCATGCTTGTGTACATCGGGTCGGTCATCATCACGTACTCCTTGGACGGAACGGAGTTCTTCAGCATCCTGTGGACGAGGATAACGTCAATCCCGAAGAGTTTTTCGAACTGCTCGATCTTCTCTATGGCGATCTCGCCAATGTGGATTACCTGTTTGAGTTTCAGGTCAATGACTTTTTCACAGGCATCGCACGAACAGGTCTTAAGGTTGTTGATCTGATCGATCTCTCGTTTGAAGGCAGCAAAGAATTTCACGACCTGTGACTTCACCTCGTCGGTAACCTTCTTCAGGTCTTTCTCGGGAGCAATCGCGTAGAAGAACACGGCGTCCCCCTCGAGCTCGGCAACTTTCAGAGGCGGCTTGGATGCATAGATAACGGACTTGAGGAGCCTGACGACGATCTGCTTCGCATGGCTCACTGAGACTGCATGCAGCCTCATGAATCTGGTGTAGCCGCTAATGTCCGCCACCAGCAGAACGGCTTTCTGGGTATCACTCATACCTGCCTGTTGGTATTCTGGAAAATCGTATGCAATCAATGCAATCCTTCTTTGAGATTCAACCCCCGGAAGAAACGGGACTCGTGATGGCCGCATTGTAGAATAATAACGAACCTGACTGCGAAGCTTCCGCAGCTCGACACTTTCATCACTTCAGCAAGATCAGCTTCTTGGAGTCGATAAATCTTCCCGAGACCACCGGGGCACCATCACGTCCGGGCGAAACGATGAGGCGAACGATGTATACGCCGCTCGCAATATTGACTCCATCGAACTTGATGCGGTATGAACCCGCGCGTTTTTCTTCATCCACCAGGGTTGTAACATCCCGGCCGAGAAGGTCATGCACCGTTACGGACACCCGATGGGGCGTCGCAGGATCGTCCGCACCACCGATGATATTGTACTGAATGGTTGTCTGAGAGTTGAACGGGTTGGGATATATTTCCAGTAGCGCGAACGATGACGGCGTCGGCCTGGGCTCCGCTACATCCGTGGGCAGTTCTCGCGAATACTTGTACACGCCCTGACCGACGGAATATCCCAGGGTGTCATTCAACATCCTAACCCTGTTCACGCGCACGCCAAACGGTTGCTGGAACCACGTGTCGCCTCCGTTGGTCGTCTCATACGTTGGCGAGGAGCTGTTCCCTCCTATCCACCCTCTTAGAGGGTTGGCAAAACCGATTCCCTGGACATAGTATGCTGTGGTTGAGAAGAGCTTCTCCTGCCACGTCACACCTCCATCCGTTGTTTTCAAGAAGTAGACTGGCGCGCCGGTGTTTCGCTGCAGTGAAACATACCCTATCTGTCGGGTGGGGAAGTTGATCTTCCAGCACCATTCGCCAATGCGCGTCGTTGTAAAGCGTACCTGCCACGTATTCCCTCTGTCCGATGTAAAGAGCACAACACCATTTGAGCTTGAGTTTACCGGACCGTTATGTCCGACAACAAACCCAGAGTCCTCGCTGAAGAAATACACATCAAGCAATCCTACTGCGTACGCGCTCATATCCCTGACTTCCCAGTGGTTGCCTCCATCAGAACTTCGGACAAAGAAACTCGGCCCACGCACGCGACCGACGGCATAGACGAGAGAGTCACTAACTGCCTGCATTCCGCACAATCCTCGCGGTTTTTGCGGGAAGAAATTGTTGTTCGCAGCCCACGTGACACCGGCGTCCGTGGTTTGATAGATAATGTTGGTATCCGTAGCCCCACCGAATTCCTCAGTGCCGAGGTTGCACGCCCAGCCCCGCATCGAATCGGCGAACGAGAGGCAACGGAAGTACACGGTGTTCTTGTCGAACTGTTTCAACCAGTTCCCACCGCCGTTTGTGGTTCTCCAGATTTGTCCGTAACCGTTCGCGATCCACCCCAGATCGCCATTTAGAAAGAACGCATCATCAATTCTGGAAGAGGCGAGAAATGGCGCCGCCGGAAGTAGGCGCCACGACGGATCTGTTTGACCTGTCATTTGGCCACAGAAGACATAAGCGGTACAGAGGATCAAAAAACAGTAATTCGGCGAACGATTCATAAGTTCATTATTATTGAAAGTGAAAAGAAGTATTCCTGGGACGAACCCTCCATGAAAATACATAGAAGCGGTCGGATGCGCAAGCGCCGGCTGTCGAAAAATAGAGAACTCTTGCGTTGCAACTCAGAACGAACTCTTGTATCATTTAGCAACCCTCACAACTCTGAATAACCATGACCATCGCACTCCAGGAAATCTCGCAACTGCAGCTTACTGCATTCGAGAAGGAATCCATTCTCAGCCACGCCGTCGATCTCCATCTCGTCGGCACCGATGAAGCGGACGACGCCGGATTCGACCTGATCGACGCGAAGGCGGAGGGTGTGACACATCTCTTCAGGATAACAGTGGATGGAAAAAACGCGGGCGTGATATATGTACTGCAGTTCAGGAATCTGCCACAACATTACGAGATGACAATCCTCATTTACCCGAGCCACCGGGGACAACATATCACCACGGATGCCGTTTCACAGCTCGAAAGGGTGATGAAATTACGAGGGCAGGTGACCCTGTGCGCGACGGTGCGAGAGCACAACCCCATGCGGCAGGAGCTGACACGATTCCTGCTCAAGCAGGGCTACCAATACAACTCCGAACAGATGGCGTTTGTGAAGAAGCTTTAGGAATGCTGTTCTGTTTGACGTGAAGATTAGAGAATGGCCTTACAACCGCCCCGCCCATTTTTCCACAAGATCTTTTGAGATGTGAACCTCGTTTCCCACCACCCTGCTTGGGATCGGGTCGGGATAATATCGTGCACAACAGGCGTAGGCTTCCATCGTCATCATATCCCACACAGACGGGCAATGTGCGCAATAAATCTTGTTATCCTTGATCTTGAATTCCGTCGAGCCGCAATGGTCGCTGATGCTGATCGCTGTAACGACTCTTCCATCCGGCGCAATGTATGCCATCACTGCTCGCGTGGTCTTGGAACCTGAGTACTCAAACCGGACAAGGCGATACTGTTTGAGATCGGAAAGTGAGAAGACTAGATCCCCCCCTTCCTCTCTGAACGCCACGCTCGTCATCGTCACAAAATTCGAATCGTAGTCAGCGGGTTGAGCCACCACCGGTTGCTTCTTGATCACGGAATGAACGGAGGGGTTCACGTATGCAACGAACATCCCGATCCCAAGAAGGAGGACAACGGGAAACGCAACCATTGCAACCCTGCGTGTCGAGGATAACCTCCGCGAAGGTTCGAGTCGGTTCGTCATATCTGTCGGTGACTCAAAAGCCTTCGCCTCGACAGCCGTTCCGCACGTCGGACAGAACCGCGCGCCGGCTGAGAATGATGCGCCACAACGTGAACAATAAGACATAAGAATCCTTTCACCTCAACAACTGTATTTTAGCCAATATACGAACCCAGGGGGTGATGGGCAAATGAGGCGCGACGGCCAGTTGCCTTTCTCATTTTTTGAATTATATTGGAAAATGTGATTTTGTTGAAATATCAGCAATGGAACCATGAATCGCGAAACCGTCGACCGGATTATTAACGAAATCCTTCAGGAGAAACTGAAGGGAAAGGCTGACCACACCTGCTGCAAGGACGGCATCTGCTCGGACAATCTCTGCGTCGTCCACAACAAGGAGGGGGTGAGAAACATCGTGCAGAACGGGGCGGCGCGCATCACGACCGGCGTGGGTGTGGAAGCCGCAGGGGGTGTTGAGCCCGATCTGGCCGGGATGATCGACCATACCCTGTTGAAACCAGATGGTACCGTTGCGGAGATTGAGACGCTTTGCAGCGAAGCGAAGAAGTACGGCTTTGCGAGTGTCTGCATCAACCCGAGCTATGTTCCGCTCTGCGCGAAACTTTTGAAGGGGACAGAAGTAAAAGTATGTACGGTCATCGGCTTCCCGCTTGGCGCGACATCAACAGCATCGAAGGCATTCGAGACCGAGCAGGCGATCCGTGACGGCGCCCAGGAAGTGGACATGGTTATGAACGTCGGCATGCTCAAGTCTGGCGAATATGAATATGTTGAGAACGATATCTTTGCGGTGGTCAGTACGGCCAAACGTTACAGGATGCTGAGCAAGGTGATCATCGAGACGGGATTTCTGACGGACGAGGAAAAAATCAAAGCGTGCGTTCTGGCGAAACGAGCTGGTGCCGACTTCGTGAAGACATCAACAGGCTTTGGCAAAGGAGGCGCGACAGTCGGCGACATTTCGCTGATGCGGAGAGTGGTGGGCAGCGCGATGGGTGTGAAGGCATCAGGCGGCGTACGAAGCCGTGAAGACGCACTGGCCATGGTTGCCAGCGGAGCAGATAGAATCGGAGCAAGTGCCAGCGTGAAGATCGTCAGCGGTGAGCAGGTAGCAGAAGCATCAAAATCCTACTAGCTCGGATTACACGAGACGTAAATTCCAAATCACAAGATCCAAACAAGCTCCAAGATCAAATACTCAAACACAAGAAGACAGAACTTTGGGATTTTGGTTTTGAGATTTTGATATTGTTTGTAATTTGGTTTTTGATCGTTTGAGATTTGTTAAACTCTACTATTCAATTGAAACCTCATCTTCTCTACGTTCTTCTCCTGTTCATTTCTTGCGTGTGTGCTATCGCAGGCTGCGGCAGCACACCTGAAACCACCCAGACGACCCCATCCGACACCACAGTCGTTGAGCCGCCGAACATGGCCTTTGAAACCCGCACTGATACAATAAACAGCGAACGGAACGGAGAGAGAGATCGCACGA
>CAYPVN010000044.1:0-3742 GCA_964414155.1 uncultured Chitinophagales bacterium | reverse complement strand
GAAACCCGCACTGATACAATAAACAGCGAACGGAACGGAGAGAGAGATCGCACGACATTTGCTGGCAACGAGCCGCAAATTCGATTCGCAGTACAGATCGGGGCGTTCAAAGATCCGCAGAACGCCAACGGGGTTCAAATGACTGCACGAGAGCGTTTCCAAATGCCTGTGGTGAATGACTACCAGGCCAGCGAGACAATGTATAACATCCGGATCGGCAATTTTGCATCCAAAGACTCAGCCTATGTACTCCGTGACCGAATACAGAGGGAATATCCGGACGACTACAAGGATTCCTGGATTGTCCAGTTTACGAAGCAGCCATGAATAAGTTATTCCTCATCACCAGCACCTTGTTGCTCTTGAGCTGCAGCTCCTCGAAGGAGAGCAAAAAAACAAACGACGCGGAGGAGTTTACCGCCGAGTTAAGGAGGTATGAGGCGACGTTCCAGCCCTCCGGCTACAATCCGGATGTGAAGGAGTTCTTCACGAAGGAAAAGGAGCGCCCCTCTACCGAGCAGGATACGGCGCCGGAAGAACGGGTTGCCGAGGCATTGGAGTTGGTTCCGGGATTTCGGGTGCAGATATTTTCGTCGCAAGAAATTGACGAGGCCAATGCGACGCTTGCCGAGCTACAGGGACTCTTTCCCGAAGAGTGGTTCTACCTCGTTTACGACGCGCCGGCATACAAGATCAGGGCGGGCAATTGTCTGACGCGCTATGAAGCTGACAAGTTTGTCAACCAATTGTCGGCTCGCGGATATCGAGATGCATGGGTCGTACCCGAAAAAGTGATCAAGAATCCCCCACCAAGACCACAGGGAGAGCCCACAGAAAAGAAGTGAATCCTATTGTTTGAACTTTAAGAGCACTCCTTCAACACCCCATCTCGCTCTCACCTTGATCGTATCCGGAAAGCTTGTGAATCGTTCTGAAGGAACAAAAGGATAGGGATTGCCGTACGAGTATTTCCCGTTGCCGTCAGCGTCCCGGAACGCACGAAGCGTATACCTGCCTTCAACAAGTCGATCCATCTCGACTTTTCCCGACGACTGAATAACAATTGTCTTCTCATATGTCTTCGCGGCATCAACGCTCTTCGCTGTGATGTAAATACCCCCTTTTTCAAGGTCCCCTTGTTCGTCCGCTACCATTCCTTCAATGGTCCCAGTCGAACGAAGGTCAATCGTCTTGAACTTCGTAACAGAAACCGAATCGCTGTAGCGATTACCGGCGAGGTCAACGACGGAATCCAGCGCCATCCTAACCTGATACCAAGTGTCATACTTCAGCGAGCCCGCTAACACGAGGTCGGTTGGATTGAGCCAACGAAGCTTTGACACAATCGGGTTCGAGTTGGTATCGGTTAATGTTATGGCTGTGAGAAGCGGCTCGTGGCGGACAGGCTCACCAAAATTGATTTCAACGCTCCGCTCCGGGGGATAGCCAGTTGTCCCATTGGACAGGTCCTTTATCACGAATAATGCCTTCACGGTATCGGGGCGGTTCATCCCGACAAAATCCGCAGATGCATGCATTGTGTCAAGCGGATTGCCGGCCTTATCCTGGAGATTCCGGACTAACAAATGATACGCTGCTCCAGCATCAAGTGGCGACTGGACTACAATGCTTGCAAGAGACGGAGAAGATCGATTGAAATATGTAAATGCCAGGGGAATTGATCGAGTCGTCAGTGTATCAATAAGAGTGAATACTGCCTGGTCAAATGAGGTCGAGTCAATCGGTTCACTGAAACGTACCTGAAGCCTGAGCCGATCCAATTGCTGCACACTCGAGACAAAAGGCCTTGCAGTATCCTCCTGCGACAACCTGAACCAGACGTTCTCCACCCTTTCATGATTTCGGTCCACAACCACGTCGCCAATTGCGACACCGTAGTGGTCGACTTGCCTATCGTAAAGGAAATTCCTGTACTCATCACGAATTGCGAAGACGCGGTATGATCCGTAGGCAACATTGGAAAGGGCAAACATGCCGCCCTTCCCCGTTTGCATGATGTAGTCGGGTTTCGTGCTCGAAGGATTCAGCGTATCGGGGTTCCGACCCTGCAACTCGTAGGCAAAGATCATAACCCCTTCCGGCTTCTCGTCAAAAACCTGTCCGCTGATGAACCCTCTGTCAATGGAGTCCCCCGTGGAGAATGCAAGCGTAAACCCAGTTGCCATCCTGTTCCGACCCCGCAAATCGATGACGTCTGTCCCGACGTTGACAACGTAGGTCGTATTCTCCCGAAGCGGTTCGGAAAAGGTGATCTCTACATCTGTTCCGCTCCAATCGAATTCCAATTCACCAACGTAAGGCGAAATGAAGATTGACTCTTCGACCGACCGTCGATCCACATACTCGCTGAAACCCAGTTCGATGGTCTTCTTATCAACCCTTACGGCGTTACTATCAGGAACCGTTTTGATTATGTTGGGGGGAATGATATCAGGAGGGCCGCCGCTTGGTGGGATATCACCAGCGCAGTCCAGAGAAAAAAAGGAGAATAGTATGAAGCACAGCGTTGCGACTAAATTTCTTGTGAGCGCTGGAACCATTTCTCAGGGAAGGTGGTTATTTGTAGTGAAGCCGGTTCAATATACAGATTTCAGCCGAAAAGAGAAATTGACAGCTCTTGGGGCTCCGTAGAATGTGTGATGTTGTGTTGATGGTTGGTGATGACGAGGAAGAACATTCTAGCGGAGCCCCGCTTTGTTATTCGGCCCACACACTCTCCCCTCTCCTCCTTAATTCGTTTTCGATTCTTTATTCCCTCCGGCTTGTGTCGTCGATCGCAACTGCGCCGCGCGCTGCTTCCGGTAGATCCTGACATTACGAAGATGATCCGCGTAGTTTGTGGCAAAGCGGTGACCCCCCTGACCGTCAGCAACAAAGAAGATGTACTCATTCTTGGCGGGAAATAACGCAGCGAGTATTGACGCCTTGCCCGGATTGTTCACCGGTCCCGGGGGCAGACCCTTGATCCTGTAGGTGTTGTATGGATGATCTGTCTTAAGATCCGAATACAGCACGCGTCTTGGTCCATTTTCCATCATGAATTGAATCGTCGGATCAGCTTCCAGTCTCATTCCCTTACGAAGCCGGTTGTGATACACCGCCGAGATTATCGCACGCTCATCGGCCCTGACGGCCTCGCCTTCCACAATCGAGGCGAATGTCAGCACCTGGTTGGTTGTCCACGCAAGTGATTTTGCCCGCGCTTGTAGTGAATCCCCGTAGAAACGGTGAAACTCATCGACCATCCTTCTGATCACATCCTTCTCATCCGGCTGCCAGTAGAAGCTGTACGTCTCCGGGAGCAGATATCCTTCCAGTGAATGGGCATTCACTCCGAATGAATGTGTAAACGATTCATCATTCACCAGCTGGACGAACTGTGCGGAATCGATCCCAAGTGTACGCGCAAAAATCCGCGCCTGTGAATGGGGACGAACTCCTTCGGGAATTGTCACTGAAATCAAGGTGAGGTGCCTCCCCTCACGGAGAGCGAGGAACAAGTCCACATTGGAGATGCCGGTACCGAACAGATACTTCCCCACCTGAATCCGGGTCGTTCCACCTAGTATCTTCGCAACGAAGACAAACCGCTCTCGATTGCGTATGATACCCCGCGCCTCCAGTGAATCAACAACAGAGGCAAACGTCTGACCCCGGGAAACATACAGCCCTTTCTCCGTCTGATCGGCAAAATCGTTTGGGCCGAAGAACACATCGTACA
>CAYPVN010000043.1:4139-12842 GCA_964414155.1 uncultured Chitinophagales bacterium | reverse complement strand
GCAATGTTATTCTCGATTTCCGACGTGCCGAAGCCCGCAAAAAATTGAATCGCCGCAGGCAGCATGATGAAATACGCGAAGGCGATCCCCGCGAGAAAGCAGACAGATGAGAAGATGACAATGGAGAAGATGTATCGACGTTCTTTGGGCAGAAGGCCGGGCGCAATGAACGCCCAGAGCTGGTACAAGATGTTGGGCAGACTGAGGATGATGCCACCGATCAACGCGACTTCCATGTACAGGAATACCTGGCCGAAGGGTTTCAGGTTCTGAAGATGTATCGGTTGCTGACCCGGTTTGAGGTTGGCGTTGAGCTCCACCACGGGACGGAGGAGCGCATCATTCATGATAGAGTCGATGAAGATCCAACAGAGGATGGCGCCCAGAACCATCCCGATCGCTGCGCGGACAATTCGCCACCTGAGTTCTTCGAGGTGGTCGAAGAACGACATCTCGTGTTCTTCTTCAGGTGGGCTCATAAGTTACTGCAGTTCCGGATAGAGTGGAAATTGGTTGCACAGTTCCTCGATCCTTCGGGCGACAGATGCGTATACTTCTTTCGTGCCAATTTTTGTGATAACCTCATTGATTAAATCACCGATGTATTCCATTTCGGCCTCTTTCATGCCTCGCGTTGTCAGCGCGGGTGTCCCGATACGAATGCCGCTGGTGATAAGAGGACTCTTATCATCGAACGGAACAGCGTTCTTGTTTACCGTAATGCCTGCTTCATCAAGCGCTTCTTGTGCGTCCTTGCCTGTGACACCCTTACTGCGCAGGTCGACGAGCATCAGGTGATTGTCTGTTCCTTTAGATATAATAGAGTACCCGAGCGAAACAAGCTTTTTCGCGAGTACCTGAGCGTTCTTGATGACTTGCCGTCCGTATGTTCCAAACTCCGGCTGCAGCGCTTCCTTGAATGCGACCGCCTTTCCGGCGATCACGTGCATGAGCGGCCCGCCCTGAATGCCCGGGATGACCATCGAGTCGAGCAATTCCGACATCCGTTTCGTTCGTCCTGATTTCGGTGCGACCACTCCAAAGGGATTATCAAAATCCTTTCCCATCAAAATCAATCCGCCGCGCGGGCCGCGCAGAGTCTTGTGTGTTGTTGAAGTAACAACGTGGCAATGAGGGATTGGATCGTTCAGCAGCTTTTTCGCGATGAGTCCCGCGGGATGTGCGATATCGGCGAACAGAAACGCGCCGACTTTGTCGGCAATTTCCCGGAACGCCTTGTAGTCGATATTGCGCGAGTACGCACTCGCCCCGACGGTGATCATCTTTGGTTTTTCCCTTTTTGCAATATCGGCCACTTCGTTGAAGTCGATCAGCCCGGTATCCCTGTTCACTCCGTACGGAACGAACCGGTAAAACTGGCCCGAGAAATTGACAGGCGAGCCGTGAGTCAGGTGGCCGCCGTGCGAGAGGTTCATCCCCATCAGTGTGTCGCCCGGCTTGACAAACGTGAAGTAGACGGCCATGTTCGCCTGCGAGCCGGAGTGTGGCTGCACGTTTGCGTATTCAGCACCGAACAGTTCTTTTACGCGATCGCGGGCGAGGTCCTCGGCGATATCCACGAACTCACAGCCGCCGTAGTAGCGCTTCCCCGGATATCCCTCGGCGTACTTGTTTGTCAGCGGCGTGCCGACTGCTTCCAATACCGCTCTACTCACAAAATTCTCAGAAGCAATCAGCTCCAGTTTCGTATTCTGACGATGAATTTCCTTGCGAACCGCATCGTACGTTTCAGGGTCGAACTGTTTGAGATTGTTCATAACGATGTACGCAAGTGATGGCTGAAGGTGCCTATGACGAGGAGAGAAATCGTGTGGATTGCACTGCTATCGGTCGATCTGCCCGATCAAAAACCTGAACGCCTTACTCCTCTTCGTACCGGACGAACCAGAGTTCGCTAAGGTTGAGCGAGAACGACATCCGGAAGATGTTATCTTTGATCAAGTGGTTTCTGGTTGTACCACGGCTTCCGTATTCCAGCGCGATATTAAGTCGAGTTTCACCGCTAACGGGAATTGCGAGTCCGCCGGTAACCGCCCAATGGTTGATGGGCTCCCCGTTGATTCTGTAATACGTTGAGAGATAATAGAATCCCAACCGATACGCAATCCTGTCGAGCCATGGCGCGCTGAAATCCTTGTTCGGGATCCGTTCGCCGCCAATTCCCAGACGGAAACTGTTGCGAATCTCGACCGGGTCAACGCCATTGAACTGGGTGGTTCCCCATGATTGGGCGTAGTAATCGGTTGCGATGAGATAGCGGTCTCCCTGTTGATATGTGAGGCCGAACCCGTACGCGAACGGAGTTCTCTGACGGCCGTTAATCACTGTGCCGCTGTCTCGTTCCGTCAAATATTGATACGTCGTTTGTCGTTCGGTCTTGAGATTCCCTCGGGTCGTGAAGACAAAGCCCAATGCAAACGGGTGCAGCGACTCGCTCAGCGCACCGAATCCTGTAAACAATGCACCCACCGTCGTGGTGAGGCCGCGGGTCGTCAGGTTTTCCCTTGTTGTTCCTCCTGCAAACGTGGTGGAGGTGGGTGTGAACATTCTTTCATAGTCGGCTGTGCCAAATAAGTAATTGACTGACGCGCCGAGTGCAAGATCCTGCCACGGTGAAAACGAAAGTCCCGCTTCTCCTTGGGCAGTTCCCCCATTGCCGATATGCGTGACAGTGTAGTCGAGACCTTGCTCCGACCCCTTGGTGACGAAGTTGTAGTTGATATCGCTATACGGCGAGAAACCTGCAACAAAGGTAATCCCATTCGGGGTGGAGATGGGGATTGCGAGGAACGCACCGTTGAACTTCCCGTTTGAGAGGTAGCGAGATACTGCCCCATCCGAGGATTTGTATCCCTCATACATGAGACCAATATCCAATCTCGTTTGGTTGATGCGGGCCCAGGTAGCCGGCGAATTGCCGTTGATGTAGTTTGAACCGGGCAAGCCAATTCCGGTATATCCCATGCCGGCGCTTCTGGTATTGGGGAAATACCGAAGGTCTCCCAGTCCGAAGATGGAATACGCCGATCCGCCATTCGCGGCGAACACGGATGTTGAAAATACCAAGAGGGCAGTAGATATAAGAAGTGCGCGCATAATACCCTTATCTTTCCAAAACGTATTTGATGGTGATCTTTGGCCTTAACACCGGATCGGCCGCCAGATGTCCGTGGAAAGTGTAGAGATCAAGACTATTGAACTCGTCGTACACTCTCAACACAAGTCCGTGATTGGTTTCCCTGAGCCATAACTGCACGGCGTGACGTGCATCGAACGAAAACGTTGTTGCCGTTTCCGCTTTGCGTCGCCCAAATGATCCTTGCGCTTCGAAAATCGAAACATCGTTATCCCTCAGAACATGGATGGCCACAACCGTATCACGGATAAATTTGTTGAACCTCGATGTGGCGGGGTCTCGCGCAAGTGTCAATTCGGCTGAAGCTATTGTTGCGCCGCGTGGAATTCCCGAGACATCAAATCTCAAGATGCTCCTATACACCACGCCTGCCTGAGCGTAGAGCAACGCCGGATTGGAGTTCAAATTGTTGATGTTGGCGACGAAGGTAGAAAAACCAACCGAGTCTCTTATCGTATCCTGCACACCGCCAATAACGCCGCGGGATATTACTTCAAGTCTTGGGTAAAACTGCGCGGAATCCAATATGCTAAAGGGTGTAAAGCCGCGCGCGACTGTTGTACCGGCATTCGGGACGAGCAATATCCCATAATTTGCGGCATACGTGCTTGTCGCGAACCACTCCCGAACCATTGCCGTATCCAGCTGCATGTAAACATACTCGCTATCGCTCATAATGGGTCCCGAGTATGTTCCACGTGTTGGTGTCTCCTCATAGAATCCGGCGGCGTGCACGCTGTCCCAGTTAAGCGAGGTCGGAGTCCAGCCCCGGCTAATTCTGTGTACTGTGAAACCAAGCGGTGCTGTGGAGTCTCCAAACCAGGATACCGCGCGAAGCCGTAGCCTTGCCGAGAGCACTTGAACTGTATCCCGTATCGGCAGTGATCCTTGCAGGAATTGCAACGCGGTGAGTGCGACATAATCTCCAAATCGTCCCACAATAGTCTGACGAGCGATCGTCGGGACGGCTTTCTTGAAGCTTGAGTCCGAAATCGCCTCCACGGTAGTATCCCGGATGACGATGCCGGTGTGAACAAACGAAGACGGGTCGGGAGAATTCAGTAATGTCGGATCATCGCTGCATGAAGAAACAGCAACCAGAATAATGAGACAGACATAGATTGACGGGAAGAAAGATTCCCGGAAGCTCCTCAAATTAGTCATGTGGTTTTCGTTTTCTCCTTGATACTCTGCGCGATAAATTCAACCGCTTCTGTAACGTTCTTTGCAACCTTACCAATGCCAAGGTTGAGTTCTTTGCTTGCTTCGAAAGAGGATCGACCATATCCCGTCAGCACCAACACCGTCGTTGCACCAACGGCAGCGCCGGCCTGGATGTCAACAATGCTGTCCCCAACAACAAAGGACCGCCTCAAATCCAGCCCGAATTCTCTCTCTCCGCGAAGTAACATTCCGGGCTTCGGTTTCCGACAATCGCACTCAATATTGTAGGGTTCTCTCCCCGCGGTCGGGTGATGCGGGCAATAATAAATCGCATCAATCCGTGCACCTTCACGTTCCAGCTCATTCCTTAACTTTGTCTGTACTGCCTCGAGATCCTTTTCAGATAAATATCCCCGAGCAACGCCTGATTGATTGGAGATGACACAGGTAACGACACCGAGGTCATTCAACCTTCGAACAGCTGCCGCGGCCCCATCAATCATCCGCAATTGTTCCGGCGTTCGGAGATAATCCACCTCTTCATTCAAAGTTCCGTCGCGGTCGAGGAACACGCCGATGCATCCTTCTGTCACGCTCGTAGTACGCTTCGGTAGAGATGAATATACTTCTTGGCGGATGATTCCCAGGAAAAATCCTTGCCCATCCCGTTCTTAACAACCTTCCTCCAGAGAGTGTGATCCTTGAAAAGCTGTAATGCACCCTGGATGGTCGACAACAGTTCGCCGCTGTCGTATTTGGTGAACTTGAATCCCGTGCCGCTGCCGGTTGAAGGATCGACCTGCTCGATGGTATCGTCCAGTCCCCCGGTTGCCCGGACAATAGGAACTGTCCCGTACTTGAGGCTGTAAAGTTGATTGAGTCCACATGGTTCATAGCGTGAAGGCATCAGAAACATATCACTGCCGGCTTCAATCAAATGGGCAAGCTCATTGTTGAACGCGAGATGGATGGCGATCCGTTCAGGAAATGTGTGACGTGCTCTTTCGAGCATGTCGTGGTACCGCCTCTCACCCGTGCCGAGGATGACGAGTTGTAAATCCATTTTCATCATTTGGCCGAGTATCACGCCGATAAGATCGAATCCCTTTTGGTCGGCAAGCCTGGAGATGATGCCGATGAGCGGCGTGGATTCGTTAAAGGGGAGCCCGACACTCGCAAGCAACTCCTTCTTATTTTCAAGCTTCACGTCGACAGTCTTGGAATCGTAACGATGCGGGATGATCTCATCCACTGCTGGATTCCAGACCGAATAGTCGATACCATTAATGATGCCGACAAGATCCTTTTTCCTCATACTCACAACATCTTGAAGTCCGTAGCCGAACTCAGACGAACATTGAATCTCTTTTGCGTAGCGTTCGCTCACTGTCGTGAGAGCATCAGCGAACATCAGTCCGGACTTCATCATGTTCAGGTTGCCGTAGGCAACAATGCCATTCTCAGATAACATTTCCATCGGCAGGGATGTTTTTGGAAAAGTCGAAATCGGAAAGACTCCCTGGTACGCCATGTTGTGAATTGTGAAAACGGTCTTCGTGTCCTTGTAGAAAGGATCGCCCCGGTAAGTCGTCTTAAGGTACGCAGGAACAAGTCCCGTTTGCCAATCGTTGCAATGGATGATATCGGGTTGCCAGCCCATGATCTTGAGAACTTCCAGAACCCCGCGGCAAAAAAAAATAAACCGCTCGTCGTTGTCGTTATAATCCTGCTGTGTAGTGGGGTCGACGTACAATCCGGGCCGTGAAAAGAGCTCCTGATTACCAATGAAATAGATCTGGAGCTTGGAGCCGTTGTTGGTAATAATCGACGATTTGACAGTGGCCAGGTATGTCCTGTCTCCAACGGGGACCGGAACATCCTTCAACCTAATCATTTCGTGCAACTTAGCCGTTCGCTGGTTGATCGAGCCATAGCAAGGCATCATGATACGGATTTCGTGGTCAAAGTGCTTGATTGTCTGGGGTAGGGAGCCAGAGACGTCTGCAAGACCACCGGTTTTTGCAAAGGGCTCAACTTCACTGGAGAGAAACAACACGTTCAAGGGTCTTGCCATTCTTGCCCGAAATGACAACAGAGGTCGTGGTACTCGTAAACTATTTGAATTTAACAAATTTGGCGTATAGAATCAACCAACGGTTTGATCACTTCTGGCCTCAAGCTTTCGAGTGTGACGCGGATGACCTCTGCCAGATACTTCTTGACAATGCGATCCCCAATTTCTATATTCGTACAAGTTGTAATTGAATACTGCACTGGAGTTCGGCCTATAGAGTTGTTCACTTAAAGGTTTTGGCAAGGGATGCTCATGTATTGAGCGCGCCCCTTGAGTGTGGAAGATGTGGAACGAGAACCTTTATTTGTGAACAGGATAATATGGGCAGTAACTCCATTTTTTTTGCTGCCGAATGTGAAACATTCGGTTTTTTTATCTCTTCTCTCGGCGGAAGATTTATGAGTACTTGGCTCTCGAGGCAGGCAGCAGCTTTTCTGGCACTATCTGCGTTAAGTACTGTTGGTATTGCAGAGTCATCGAAGAACGGGCTCGCCATTCTCCGCTCCGATACGCGCTCATTGGTCCTCGAATATACTCCCCACTACACGATCCCACGCGAAATCGAGTCCGGCAATACGCATTTCCTCCTGTTCGACTTTGCCGGGTCTATCCCTGCGCAAAACAATGAGAGTATAGGAAGCCCGGATCTGCGCCATGGATTTTTCCCCATCGGTTTTCCCTCGGTGCAAGGCAACGCTGTTCAAGTGATCGCTGCTGATTACGAGGATATTCCAAATGTTTTGCTGGCTCCGGTACCGTCGGTCACGATGAAGGACGAATTGATAGAAGAAGAAGTTTACACGATGAACTCAGAACGTTATGAAGTGGGAGGTTTTCAGCCAGCCAATGTTGTAGAACTGTCTCCCGTGAGCCGCTCCCGCAGTCATTTGATCGGTGGAGTAAAGATATTTCCCGTTCAGTACAACCCCGCCACCAACACGGTGAGGCGCTATAGTAGAATTGTCGTTGAGATTGTATTCGGTTCATACAAGGGCCCAAGATCGCAGGTTCGCGATGAGCTTTTCTCTGACGAAGCAGTAATCAACAGCAGCATCGCAAAATCCTGGTCGCTTGGGCCCGCGCAGACGACAGCGTTCGTTCCGACGCCAAGTGTCCTTGCATCGGGCAACTGGTACCGGCTGACAGTTTCGGAAGAAGGGATGTACCGACTCGACGCGCAGTATTTTGCGTCTGCCGGCATCAACCTTCAGGGTGTCAATCCGCAGACAATCAAGATTTATGGAAACGGTGGGAGGGAGCTCGCGGAAAACGTCAATGTTTCAAGGCCCAATGATCTAGTGGAGAATGCGATTTATGTTGAAGGTGAAAATGATGGGCAGTTCAACGCGAATGATTATGTTCTCTTTTATGGAAAGGGAGCACGCGGATGGGAGTACAACCGTACAACAAAAATATTGAATCACTACATCAACCATTACTCTGAGGTCAATTACTATTGGTTGACGTTTGGAGGTTCGCCCGGTCGTCGTATGGAAGTACAGCCATCTGTTTCAAACCCTGCGACGGTTGTGCCGGATCGATTCAGAGACGGAGTCGCGGTCGAAGAGGAAAAAGTGAATTTTCTCAGCTCCGGGAAGGAATGGTATGGCCAGACGATTCTGCCGGGCGGCTCGTTCACGCATGCAAACTCACTTCCCGGTTTGATCCCAAACGATCTCATACTTTATCGGTATTCAGTGCTTGCGCGATCGAGCACCACTCCTTCCTTTACGATGAGAGAGGCAAGCAACGGGTCTGTTTTGGAAACGAGTTACTTCTTTACGGTGAGCTACGATGGTGACGGATTCTACGCAGACGAACGAATCAGTCAGAGTTACGGCACCTCGTCATTACCAAACAACCAGAGTGCGGTAAACTTTGCGTTTAGCTCAACTAACGTTGCTGCATCGGGGTGGATTAACTGGTTGGAAATACAGTATCCAAGGAGCTTTGCTTCGGTGAGCAACTACCTCCGATTTCGATCACCTGACACAACGGGAACGGTCGAGTATCGGCTTGAACAATTTTCCTCATCGCCCTTCATCTTCAATGTATCGAAGCAAGACAGTGTTCGCCGAATTACTGGATCGGTTGGCTCGTACACGTTCCGCGCTACAGAAGTAGCGGGGCAAGTGTCGGAGTATTGCGCCACGGCCGGGTCGTTCAAAACCCCGACGGCAATCCAGCCCATCGCAACGCAAGACCTTCATGGTTACGCGCCAGCAGATTCTGTGAACTTCATCATCGTCACGTCGAGAGAGTTTCGCGCTGCGGCGGATCGCTTGAAGGCGTATCGTGAACAACCTGC
>CAYPVN010000043.1:0-4039 GCA_964414155.1 uncultured Chitinophagales bacterium | reverse complement strand
GCGACGTGCAACTTCTCCCAGTTTGACGATCCCAAACGATACACGGGCAGTGAACTACTCATAAATAAGCCTGATGGTGGATCCGTTGCGGTTGTTTCGGCAACACGAAAGGTATTTGGATTCCCCAATGCGCATTTGAATCAGCAAACATTCGCACGAATGTTTGCCAGAGCTTCTTCCGGGAGGCTCATCGTTGAGCGACCCGCTACAGCACTTTTTCGATTCAAGACCGGCAATAATTCGGACAACGATCAAAAATTTTTCTTTATGGGTGATCCTACGATGCGTCTCCAATTTCCGGAAGGGTTCGCGTCAATTGACAGCATAAATCAGTCGCCGGTCGATAGTGTGAGTGGAGCCCCTCGCACCGATCCGATTCAATTAAAAGCACTCTCAAAGGTAACAGTCAGGGGAGCTCTCCTCACGCAGGCCAATCAGCCGGACTCGACGTTACAGGGAAGGTTGTCACTCACGATTAATGATGCCTCGCGATCAGTAGTCATCGTCAACTTTTCACCGGGGGTGAATTGGCCGTACCTGGCGGTGGGCGGGGCAATCTACCGCGGTGAAAACTCGATCACGAATGGCAGGTTCTCGGCAGAGTTCATCGTTCCCAAAGACATATTGTATGCGGATTCCACGTCCCGCGGAAGGGTTGTTGCCTATTACTCTGAGTCACTCAAAGACGGCATGGGCTATACCGAGAAAGTCTGGATCGGAGGGACGGCTGATTCTGGTGCGCATGACGAACAAGGACCTGGCATCAACATCTATCTGGACGGCCGCAGTTTCCGTTCAGGGGATCTCGTTTCAAGATCGCCAATGCTGTACGTCGACCTTGAAGACCGGAGCGGGATCAACACATCGGGATCGGGCATTGGTCACCGCATAGAGGCCTGGCTGAACAACGCCGCGCAAAGCATAGATCTCACAGATTTCTATTCGAGCCAGCTCGATAACTTTCGCAAGGGGACAGTGCAATACCCCTTGACCGATCTTCGTCTTGGGAAGAATTTCCTTCGCGTCCGTGCGTGGGATACGTACAACAACGCGACAACCGGCGAGACAGTTTTTGAGGTCACATCGTCAGACAAGCTATCGATTACGGACGTGATGAATTATCCCAACCCGTTCTCGAAAGGCACAGCGTTCACATTCCGCCAGAATCAACTGGTCCCCTTGGATATCGCTATCAAGATTTACACACTTGCCGGACGATTGATTCAGACCCTGGAAGCCTTTTCTCCCGGTGAGCCGTTTGTCTCGCTGCCTTGGGATGGGCGGGACCGGGATGGTGATATACTGGCGAACGGCGTGTATCTCTATAAGGTTCTCGTAAAAACGCGGGACGGGAAATTCAGCAGCGAGGCGTTAGGCAAACTCTCTGTGGTAAAGTAGGTTTGGGAGTGTGAGCCGTCGCATGGAATTGTGAGAGGATTTTCTTATCTTAAAGTATCATAATGAAGAATTTTTTGGAGGAGGGTGTACGTCATGTTTTCATTATTGAAAAACAAGCACATCGGGGTGGCGATGGCTGCTCTCTCGGCCCTGATGCTGTTGCCGACATCGGTGATCAAGGCGCAGGGTGATTCTGCTGTGCCATTCCTTCTGATCTCGCCAAATTCCCGGGCGAGCGGTATTGGAGAAACAGGTACAGGCTCGGTCGATGATGCTTCGGCAATTTTTTGGAATCCCGCAGCACTCGCGTTTCTCAAAGGCCAGGAGATCAGTTTGACGCATGCGAATTGGCTTCCACAATTTGGACTTTCCGATTTGTTCTATGAGTACCTGAACTATCGCCAGGACATGGAGAGTCTCGGTGGAACCATCGGCGCAAGTGTAACATACCTGAATCTCGGTGAGTTTATTGTGACGGGGTCGCGTGGACCCGAGGAGATCGGGAGATTCAAAGCATACGAATTTGCAGTGGTTGCCGGTTATGCAACGAAGGCTTTTGATGATCTTGGGCTCGGTTTGAACCTGCGTTTTATCCGCAGTTCACTCTCTCCCATTGCGACGGAAGGTGCTGGAGGAAATAAGAACGGCGTTGCCTCCACGATCAGCGTCGACATTGCGATGATGTACAGGCCGACGGAGCTTGATGTGCCGCTGATCGGCGATATCGGAAAGAGGTTCAGCGCCGGATTCAACCTCTCGAATCTTGGTCCCAAGCTTACGTACATCAACGCGGCGCAGGCTGACCCCCTGCCGACGAATCTTCGCGTTGGGTTCGGGTACAAGATTCTTGAGGATGAGTATAATTCAATGACCTACTCGCTGGACTTCAGCAGATTACTGGTTCGCCGCAGGGGAGAGCAGTCGGATCCGTTTTATAAGGCCATCTTCACCGCGTGGGGAGATGGAAGCGGTCTTCGCAAGATCAATACAAGCATGGGGGTTGAGTATTGGTATGGCGCGCCAAAACTTATTGCCCTTCGGGCCGGCCATTTCTTCGAAGACCCATCGTTCGGCAACAGGAATTTCTGGACCTTCGGCGCCGGCATCCGCTATGATATTTACGGCTTTGATTTCAGCTACATTTCCGCTGCGCAAAACCACCCGCTCTCGGATACCATTCGCTTCTCACTCGTCATCGGATGGGGAGGCACTGACTAGAAATTCGCATGGCGCCGGCAAAATACTTTTTCCTCCTCCTAACGGTTACCGGTAGTTTGTTTGCACAGCAATTCAGTCATCCATTGATCCTCCCGACGATGTCGGGATCGGGACGGGATGATCTGTTTTCTGCGCCCCGCTCCTTCATCACCAGGTCCGACACGGTGAACGTGCTGGCCGTGATGGTGCAATTCCAGGAAGACGCAGACGCGCGGACAAGCGGTAATGGTCGCTTTGTTCTCTCTTCTCCCGCCGATTCTATCATCGATGCTCCTCCGCGGAACAAGCAACACTTTCAAAATCACCTGAGATTCCTTGAGAATTACTATCGTAAGGTGTCGAAAGGGAAAACCATCGTCCGCACCACCGTTGTTGACTCCGTTTTCACACTCCCGACGGTGATGGGGACGTACAGTCCACCCCGAAACGCCTCGAATATTGCCGTGGGAAACCTGGCGCGCGATGCATGGCAGTTGGTTGACGCTTCCGGCCTCGTTCCAAATTTTGCTGCCTACGATTGCTTCATAGTGTTCCACGCGGGCATCGGTCGTGATATTGACCTGGTTGCTGTTCTCGGGTTTGACCCGACACCCCTTGACATTCCTTCGCTGTTCATCGGGTTGAACGCTTTCCGCGAGTTTTACGGTTCTGCTTATGAAGGGATCTCCGTGAACGGCGGTTCGTTTCATATCACCAACTCAATCATTATTCCTGAAACGGAGACTAGAGTCCTCCCGGGGGTGGGAGGAGATGTAACACTGGAGCTTAGCATCAACGGCCTCTTATGCGCATCGTTGGGAAATTTCCTCGGACTGCCCGACCTGTTCGATACGAATACAGGAAGATCGGGGATCGGGAGATTCGGTTTGATGGATGGCCAGGCAATCTTCAGCTTTGCCGGCGTATTCCCGCCAGAGCCTTCTGCGTGGGAAAAGTACTGGCTTGGATGGATCGAGCCCATCACGCTTCCGGCCGGATCACACAACATTTCTCTGCCGGCGGTTTCTCTCGCTGACAGCGCCTACCGCATCCCCATTAGCGCGGGTGAATATTTTCTGGTAGAAAATAGAAATCGTGATCCACTGGGTAACGGTCAGACGGTGACTTCAACATATAACGGCGTGACACGACAGCAGACCTTTCTACGCGATGCAGCGGGGTTTCATGCTTTCGATATCTCAGCTCTTGCCGGTGTCGTCACCGACGTTGAGGATTTTGACTGGAGCCTTCCCGGAGGTGTCGATCAAAACGGGGGAGCCCTCATCTGGCACATTGATGAGACAATTATCCTCCAGGGGATTGCCACGAATAGTGTGAATGCCAATCCCGACAGGCGAGGTGTTGATTTGGAAGAGGCCGATGGTTCGCAGGATATCGGTCAACAGTATGGGATCATTTCGCCCGGAGCGGGGAGCGAGGAAGG
>CAYPVN010000042.1:1774-12855 GCA_964414155.1 uncultured Chitinophagales bacterium | reverse complement strand
GGCGATGTACGATCGATCATGTTTCGATTCTTCCTGAATGCCAGACGAATGTTAAACCTCAACAAGATATTCCCCTGGCTTTCGATCCGCAGTAAACTGATTATTGCTTTTGTTGGCCTCTCGGTAGTTCCTGTCGCGCTGGTGGGTCTCCACAGCATTTTTTCCAACGTATCGATGATGGAGAAGATCGCCTATGAGAATCTCACTCATGATGTGCAAACGATCCGGGAGAAAACGGCAAACTTTCTCGCTGCTGTAGAGAGCGATCTCCACCTGCTCAATAATTCCTCAAATGTTCAACAGCTTGTCAAGGCGATGGACGACTCGCTCAATGTTGTCCCATCGGGCGCCCTTCAGCAAGTTAGCACTGACATCCTGTCGTTTGCAGAAACGAAAGCGGTGTATTACCAAGTTCGTATTGTGAATGAGCAAGGGAACGAGTTGTTGCGAGTTGAACGTATCAATGATTCAAGTTCTGTTCATCCTCATCATGTCGCTTTCAATTCTGAGGTTCGTCCCGGTCGTTCGTCCTTCTACTTTCTGCTTGTGCAAAATCTCGACCGCAATGAAATTGCATTTACACCGGCGGAGCTTGTTGACACACATAATGAGCGTATTCCGGTCATCAGTTTTGCATTGCCCCTCTTTGGAGCGAAGGGTCGGGTTGGTATTCTCATTGCCAATGTCTTTGCGAGGGACCTGTTTCAGGTCATAGAAACCAAGCGACATCTCGATGTAAATGGGAAAGTTGTTCTTGTAAGCAACGAGGGACACTATCTCTATCACTCGGAAAAGAAGAAAGATTGGAACAGACTTCTTGCTTCCCGGGAAGAGGACAATCTGCAGCATGATTATCCTCCGGCCGTGGTGAACCTACTCCTCTCGGGTAAAGAAGGAACGCTTACAGAGGGAGTCGATGAGATAATCTCATACGGGCCCCTGTTTTCCGCACGCGGGCATATTCCCGGCAACGATGCCACCCTTGGTTTGACTGTTCCATTGTACATCTTCGAGAGCATGCCAAAGGACGTCATTCTTGGACCCGTAACAACCTTTGCTTGGACATTTGCTGGTTTCCTGATCCTCTTTCTTGTCACTGCAATCGGTTTGGGCTTGCTCGCCACGCAGCAATTCACAAAACCGATTTCCGCTCTTCAACGCGGTGCAGAAATTATTGCCAGGGGAAACTACAGGCATCGCCTCCATGTGGAAACGCATGATGAAATCGAAAAGTTGGCGGGACAATTCAACGCGATGGCATCATCGCTCGAATCACACGAACAGGAAATCCAGCGTCATCGCATGAGACTTGAAGAAATGGTAAGACTACGGACGCGGGAACTTACGGAGGAAAAGTCGAAGCTCCAGGCCATTCTTGATAATGTTCCAAGTGCCTTTGTATTATTGGATCGGGAGTTTCGGATTCAAACGGCCAGTGCAGCGTTCGGAGCAATTACCGGCTTTTCTCTCGAAGACGTTCGGGGGAAAGACTGTCGGACTGTATTCTGCAAGGATGGCTTCTGCCAGGAGTGCGTGTGCAGGGAAGCCCTTCAAAAGGGTACTATAGTGAGCCACATTGATAGGGCGGATGACCGGGGCGGCGGTGAACGGTTCATCGAGCATATAGCTGTGCCGATGAAGGAGGGCGGAGAATTCACTTCGATCCTTGAGATCATAACGGATGTCACGAAACGGAAAAGACTGGAGCAGCACATCGTCCAAACAGAGAAACTCATGGCAGCAGGTGAGATGTCTGCCATTATTGCGCACGAATTTCGGAATTCACTTACCTCGATCAAGATGATCCTGCAACTCCAAAAGGAAGCGCGGTCCCTCAGCCGGTCAGACGAGAAATCACTTTCCGTGGCACTGGATTCAATTTATCACATGGAAGAGGTGGTGGCGGAATTACTCAATTTTGCTCGACCATCGCCAATGGGGTTTCGATGGGAACATTTGACCAGCATCGTTAACGAAGGTCTCGCCTTTGTACAAGTGCATCTGACTACGCATCATATTGTTCTTGACAAGAAACTCGATTTGACACTCCCTCCTATGTTGATTGATCCGCCGCATCTCAAAGAAGCGTTGGTCAACATTTTGTTGAATGCTGTCCAGGCAATTACTGGCGGGCGGACAAAAGCTGGCGATAGAAGAATTTCGATCATCACAAAGAGTATTCGTCTGCGGAAGACCTTTCATGATCTGAGATTTGTTGAATCAAGTGAATCGCCAAGCGTGGAAGCGGAAGGAGAAGGCGGGCGGGAGATTGTTTTGCGCAGCGGAACGGAATGTGCTGTCATCGAAGTCAGCGATACCGGTTCGGGTATTGAACGCGACGTTTTAGGGAGAATTTTTGATCCTTTTTTCACAACAAAGGCCAGCGGCAGCGGGCTCGGTCTTCCGATGGTCAAACGTACGGTCAATGCACATGGAGGGATAGTCACCGTGAGCAGTAGACCTGGAAAGTCAACCACGTTCGGGATTATCTTGCCCTTGCGTGATAATTCTCGCCAGGAGCTGGGAGAGAGTAGGGAGATGTTGATCAATCGTCCACCCAAGAACGGAGTGTCCAAGAGCAGCTCATGAAACGCCATAAAGCCAGAATTCTGGTCGTCGACGACGATGAAAAGATTTTGTTTGCCTTCCGGGAGGTGTTAAGAAAGGAAGGTTATGAGAGTGAAGTCGCAAGAGACGGTGAGGAGGCGCTAAGGAAGATTTCTTCCCAGCGGCCGGAAATTGTTTTCATGGATATCACGATGCCCAAGCTCGATGGTCTTGATGCTCTGAGGCAGATCAAACAGCAGGATAGCCAAATACCGGTCATTATCATTACCGGCTTCGGTACGATGCAAACTGCCATAAAAGCGATTCAGCTTGGTGCGTTTGAATATCTGACCAAGCCTCTCGATGTGACAAAGATACGCGAGGTCACCCGCAGGGCGTTGGCAAGTGCCCGTAGTTCTGCCTTGCCCTCTGTGAAGGATGGGCGCGTATCCTTCGAGGCAGGTATCGTCCATCGCTATGAGCTTGTTGGCAATAGTGTGGCGATGCAGGAGATCTATAAGTTGATTGGATCGATTTCCACGACGCCGAACCATACATCGGTGTTGGTTCTGGGAGAAAGTGGAACAGGCAAGGAGCTTGTGGCCAGAGCCATCCATGCGAACAGCGCGAATGCGGGTGAACCATTCATTGCCATCAACTGTACCGTGCTTCCTGAGACACTGTTAGAATCTGAATTGTTTGGACATGAGAAAGGGGCATTTACCGGTGCGATTGAGCGCAAAATTGGGAAGTTCGAGATTGCGCGAGGCGGAACGATCTTCCTCGACGAGATCGGCAACCTTTCAGCAACCCTGCAGCAAAAGCTTCTTCGCGTTCTCCAGGAACGGGAGTTTGAACGTGTAGGAGGAAACGACCCGGTTCACGTTGATGGACGGTTTATCGCTGCGACGAACCGGGATATTCACAGTGAGGTGAAGAGAGGGAACTTCCGGGAGGATTTATTCTATCGACTGAAAGTTGTTACAATTCAGTTGCCTCCTCTGCGGGAACGTAAAGAGGATGTTTCCCTGCTCGCCAACTATTTCTTGTCGAGGTACAACGGCCAGCTCAAGAAATCAGTGAGAGGGTTTTCCGATGAGGCGATGGAGTTGCTGGAAACCTATGAGTATCCAGGTAACGTGAGAGAGCTGGAGAATCTTGTGGAGCGCGCGGTGATGTTGACGAAAGGGGATGTGATTCTCCCCGCAACTCTTCGTGAGATGCCTGCCTCGCCACAGCGGCAAGCAAGCTCGTTGCCGATCATTAGTGCTATTTTCAGCAAATCCCGCGAGCATGTACTGGAAGCCTTCGAAAAACAATTCCTCACTCAACAACTCACCAAGTACCATGGAAATGTTACTACTGCTGCCAAAGCCTCTCGAATGACGCGACAGAACTTCCAACGGCTGATGAAGAAACACAAGATTCAAGCTCAATCCTTTCGAAGGTGACGAATCACCTTCCGAGTGCATCCACCTGCAGTGTCAACATCCGCTTTGCACATTGTCAAGCCGGAATTGGCACTAGCCATCCTGCCACCCCCCTGCGCGGGTTCTGACTAATCGTTTTGCTTTGTTTTAGCCTCTTCTGTGATTCGCGTACTTTGGTACAGCGCTTGACTCTCGATGATTGTATCCCGGAGATGTCATGCCGTACCGCAGAAGAGTGTTGGTCGTTGATGACGATGAGAACATCCGCTCTGCATTCAAAGATTTCCTAAGAAAGGAACACTGCAGCACGGTTGTCGCGTCGAGTGCGGAAGAGGCATTGAAAAAGGTGGGGCGGCAAGCCATTGATCTGGTCATCACCGACATCAGGCTGAAATCTCAGTCGGGTGTTACACTCTTCATGCAGATTAAGGCGGATCGACCGGAACTGCCGGTCATTGTCATCACAGGATATCCAAGCCTCATTGCAGAGGAAGAATTAAGGACTCTCGGCGCAGACTATTTTTTTGTCAAACCGCTGGAGCTTGATAAACTTCGTGACGCAGTGAGGAAGTGTTTGCATCTCAACGGCAAATAACGCAGCGAAGCTGCACGTCATATTCCACCATTCCACAAGGAGGTTATTATGAAGCGTACCTTTTTCTTTGTGTTGCTGGGCTTGTTCGTGGCGATAGTGTTTACTGAAGAAAGCGGGGCGATTCCAGCATTTTCCCGGAAGTACAAAACGAGCTGTGCGACGTGCCATGTCGCGTTTCCAAAGCTCACTGCGTTTGGAGAAGCCTTCCGGCGCAACGGATATCAATTTCCTGATGGCGGTGATGCAGAAGCAACCAAGGAGGAACCCGTGAGCCTTGGTGCTGAAGGAAACAAGAAAGCGTTCCCCGATGCGCTGTGGCCAAACGCGATTCCCGGGACATCGCCGGTCTCGATCATTGCTGAGTTGGAAGCAACGTATGCGCCGAAGGGAAATCCGAAGTGGGACTTTTCGCCTCTCGAAGGGGAGTTTGAGATTGTAGCCGCCGGTACTCTTGGGGAAGACGTCTCGGTCTATGGAGAAATGGAGGTCGTTGACGATGCTATCGAGATCGAGCGCGCGAATATCATCTTCAGCAATCTCTTCAACGGCAGTACCGCAATGTTCAATCTAAAACTGGGCAAATTCGAACCGGGCGTGTTCTCGTTCTCCAACCACCGGCGCATCAGTCCGAAGTACGGGATTACCACCGGAACCCTTGGCGACAACAACTGGGCACTCGAAGCCGCGCAAAAGGGTATCGAGGTAAACGGTGTCGTGGCCAATGGCCGGCTTGGATACAATGTGGGTCTTGTCGAAGGCAGGAAGAACATTGCGAACTCCTCGAAGGATGTGTATGGTCATCTGAACTATAAAATAGGTGGCATGCGTCTCGATGGTGTCGTTCCAGAAGGAACTGCTTCCGCCACAGCCGCGAGTCATCCGTGGCAGGATAACTCAATTGCAATCGGTGGCTTCGTGTACAATGGAACCGCCACCCTTGATCCCACAATTGAAGACGATGAGTTCACGATGTTTGGTGGTGACGCGAACATTTGGTACGATAGGCTGAACTTCATTGCAGCCGTTGCCAGACAACAAGACAACAGACCTTTCATTGCCACTCCCAACATCGAGTCCAACCTCACCAGCTTCATGGTCGAAGCAAGCTACATTGTTTATCCCTGGTTAGTGCCGCTTGCTCGATTTGAAAACTCGAAGGTCAAGGACGCTGCAGTATCGAGTACACGGATAGTCACTGCGATTCAGTTTCTTGTTCGTGCAAACGTTCGCTGCGCAATGGAATTCAATTTCGAGAGCGAACCTTCAGCTACCGACCCTACGAAGACGGAGCTGAAGTTCAGCGAATTCGCCTTCGGAGTTATATTTGGATTGTAGGCGACGCCAAACAAAACAACTAGAGGGAATCAAATGAAGATTTTCTTTTTTGCATTGGTCACGTTATTGATTTGCGCGGTGAGCACATCACCTGCCGGTGATATTAAAGGCAAAGTCAAAGCTAAAGGAGTCAAGCACAGTGGTGATGCAGTCGTCTACATTGAGAAGATTCCAGGGAAGAAATTTGACGCTCCCAAAGAGCATGCGAAGATGGACCAGAAAAACTTGACGTTCATTCCGCACGTTCTACCTGTACTCATAGGAGCGACGGTCGATTTTCTGAATAGTGATGATGTGCTGCATAATGTATTCTCACCAGACAAATGTGTCGAGAAATTCAACCTTGGCACATGGCCCAAAGGTCAGACACGCTCGTATACTTTTAAGGAGCCTGGTTGCCAACCTGTTTTGCTGTGCAACGTTCATCCTGAAATGGAAGCGTACGTGGTTGCTCTTTCGACTCCTTATTATGCCGTCAGTGAAAAAAACGGTTCGTTTACCATCAAGAATGTTCCTGCCGGAAAATATACACTGGGAATCTGGCACGAAAAGCTGAAGGGTGAGCCGAAGGAGATCTCTGTTCCGGAATCCGGCGCGGTGGAGGTGAATTTCGAGCTGAGGAAATAGACTGTTATCCGCGTGGCACTGTATGGCAACGGACTTTTGATTCTTGAACAGGCAGGAGGATAATATGAGTGAGTCAAAAAGGGTTGTTCTGCGAGTGGTAGCTTCTGCCTTTTTTGTTCTCGGTCTGATGCTCTTCTTGTTTGAAACGCGGTCAACAGGCGAAGCGCCGCAAACATTCAAAGTGATGGTATCAGCAAATGCACGGTCAATTATTGGCGCGACCATTGCCGCGCTTGCAGTGGCAGTGCTCATAGGTCTGTATCTCTGGGAGCGGAAAAGACATCTAGAGCATATGTAGCCCGATGGCCGACCAGATCAAACTCGTCAACCTCGACTGGCTCGACTCGAACTTCCCATGCATGGCGGCCTGCCCCGTTCACACGGAGGCGGGCCGCTATGTTTCGCTTATCGCCGATGGCAAGTTTCGGGAAGCATACCATATAGCACGCCGGCCCAATCCATTTGCGTCAATCTGCGGACGCATTTGTGCCGCGCCCTGCGAGCCCGCGTGCCGCCGTGGGTCTCTCGACCTACCCATCAGCATCCGGGCGTTGAAACGCTTTGTGTGTGAACGCTACGGCGTTGAGAGTATGGTCGACCTTGAGAAATTGAAGGAGGTCTTTGGTAAATCGGTCCAGAAGAACGGAATCAAGGTGGCAATCATCGGTGCTGGTCCGGCGGGCATGTCTTGCGCTCACGACCTCGCTCTTCTCGGGTATGAGGTTACCGTATTTGAGGCGCAATCAGTAGCTGGCGGGATGCTACGTCTTGGAGTCCCCGAGTATCGCCTGCCACGGGAACTTATCCGGCTGGAAATCAATGCCATCCTCAGTCTTGGTGTGGAGCTGCAGCTCAACTCTGCAGTTGGCCGGGACTTCACCATTTCTGATTTGAAGAAGCGAGGGTTTCAAGCTGTCTTCGTGGCGATCGGCTCGCACAAGAGTCGTGATCTGCAAATCGATGGGGTGGATCTCGATGGTGTCTTCCGCGCTGTGGATTTTCTTCTGAACATGAACCTTGGGTACCGCGTGAATCTGGGTAACAAAGTCATAGTGATCGGTGGGGGTAATGTGGCGTTCGACGTTGCACGCACCGCAGCGCGACAGGAAAGAGTGGAAGTTGGGCACGTTACCGAGGTTGCCGAAGCTCTTGATGTGGCACGCTCTGCCGTGCGATTTGGTGCGAAAGAAGTACACATGGTGTGCCTTGAAGATTGGCATGAGATGCCGGCCGCAAGAGAAGAAATAGAGCAGGCGCTCGAGGAGCGAATCCAGATACACCCTCGCAAGGGGCCGAGCAAGATTCTGGGAAGGGAAGGAAAAGTCGTGGGGTTCGAGACGATCGACTGTGTTTCAGTTTTCGATGAGAAGGGCCGCTTCAATCCAAAGTTTGCACCCGGTACGGAGAAGATCATGGATGCCGATACCGTGATCATGGCTATCGGCCAAACATCGGATCTTTCATGGGTCGGTTCTGAAGACGGCATCGAGGTCACGCCGCGCAACACGATCAAAGTCGACCCGGCGACACTCGCGACCACAGCCCCCGGGATTTTTGCGGGTGGGGATGTCTCGTTCGGCCCGCGCAATGCCATTGATGCAATTGCGAACGGGAAAAAGGCGGCCCGTTCCATCCACAAGTATCTGACAAAACAGGAGGTTGGGGGAGTAGAACTTGGCTTCCATGAACGGGAGGTTGAGATTATTGTTCACAGGACTTCTGAATACAAACGGATCTGGGGGTACGAGAAATTCGAGAGCGTTCCAATCCCTACGCTTCCCATTGACCGACGCATCGGCATCGCGCAGGTGGAGCTTGGTTACACCGAGGATCAAGCCTGCCGAGAGGCGTCACGCTGTCTGCATTGTTGGGACAACACGATCTTCGAGACGAGCGGTGAAGACACCGGCACAGAATGCATCCTCTGTGGTGGATGTGTGGATATCTGTCCGGAGAACTGTATCGATCTTGTTTCACTCGACAGAATCGATGCGGATGAGCTCTTGACCTCAATCTTAGATGAAGACTATGACATTGTGCTACGTGGCGAGACGGAGGACACAATCGGTGCAGTGATGATCAAGGATGAGGATATCTGTATTCGCTGCGGCCTGTGTGCAATGCGCTGCCCGGTGGGATGTATTACCATGGAAGGATATGTGATCTCAGAGACGATGCCTGTCTGAAGGACGGTATGAATAACGAGGAGTCGAGTATGGATGAGGAGAAAAAGAAGGACAAGCAGGAAGTAGCGCCCGTGTCGCGCAGGTACTTTCTTGAGATCATTGGAGGTGGGGCAATCGGTGTTGTCGCGGCAGGCAGCGCAGTGTTGACTGCGCAATATCTTTCACCCAACGTTCTGTACGAACCCCCGTTGAAGTTCAAAGCAGGGACCGTGGAGAGCTTCCCGCCCGATTCCGTCACACTCGTCGTGGATCAGAAATCGTATGTCGTCCGGGCCAAGGAAGGGTACTTCTATGCTATGTCGGCGGTCTGCACGCATCTCGGATGCATTACCGGTTGGAAGGCGGACGAAGGCATCATTGCCTGTCCGTGTCATGGTAGCAAGTTTGACAGGCAGGGGAACGTGATTGCAGGGCCTGCACCTCGGCCTCTACCGAGATACTCGATTTCACTGGAAGAGCGCAACGAGCTCATCGTTGATAAGGCGGCAATCGTGGACGAAGAGACAATTCTTAAGGTGTAGAAATCGGAGGATGTTATGGAACAATTAGATAGATACTGGGAAGCGGTGCGGCGTAAGGTGTGTGAGAAATGCATCGATGGTGACGGTGCCGGCAATTGCCGTCTGACGCCCGGACAAGAGTGCGCACTACGGAATCACTTTCCAGAAGTTGTCCGTACGGTTCTTTCTTTGAAGAGCAGTCAGGTTCAACCCTATGTCGATGCACTCAGGCTTGATGTGTGTGCAGTGTGCAAGCAGCAGGCTCCTGATGGCACATGTAACCTCCGCACGCAGCTTGACTGCGGACTCGATCGATACTTCCCGCTCGTGATCGAAGCCATCGAGGCGGTGAACCTCGAATTGGAAAAACCTGCTGATCAATTGGGGACTAATCAATGAGGACTGCTTTTCAAAAGATGTTCCAGTCCCGCGTGTGGCGGTCGATGTTCCGGCACGGGCTTCCCGAATCCAACCGTACACGTGCAGAGACGGTTTTCTACAATTTCTTTCTCCATGTGCATCCTACAAAAGTGAGGAAACGTTCCGTCAGGTTCGCGTACACATGGGGGCTCGGCGGATTATCCGTCGGCTTGTTCATCGTTCTTACGGTCACCGGTGCGTTGCTCATGCTGTACTATCGCCCCTCAGTACCGCAGGCATACTTGGACATGAAAGACCTTCAGTTTGTGGTGTCGTCAGGACAGTTCTTACGAAACATGCATCGCTGGGCAGCGCATGCGATGGTGGCAGTGGTTTTCTTCCACATGCTGAGGGTTTTCTACACCGGTTCCTACCGCCCGCCGAAGGAGTTCAACTGGGTCATCGGCGTTATCCTCTTCGTCACGACAATCCTGTTGAGTTACACGGGCTATCTCTTGCCGTGGGACCAGCTTTCGTTCTGGGGAATTTCTGTCGGAACGAATATGGCTCGGGCGATGCCGCTTGGACTGGGAGACAAGGTTTCGTTTCTCTTGCTCGGCGGAAATATTGTCGGCGATAACGCTCTTATCAGATTTTATGTTTTGCATTGTTTCATCATTCCCATTGCAGCAATGGTGTTGATGGGAATTCATTTCTGGAGAGTGAGGAAGGATGGTGGAGTCTAAAAAACATTTGGGATTGCGGATTGTCGATTTCGGATTGAAGAAGGAGAGACTCGTTGATGGAAAAAGATTTCAAGGTTGAGGAATCAACGGACGTAAAGAAGACGCCGAAACGCATTGCGTTCATCAAGGGCAGGACGGCGGCGAGAGTCAAGAAGGAAGATGAGGAGATGGTGATGACCGTTCCCCACCTTGTGGTCAAGGAGATTATCGCGTTCGAAGTCATGGTTATCGTCCTTGCCCTTATTTCACTTCTCTTCGACGCGCCGCTGGAATGGATTGCCAATCCCGATCACACGCCCAATCCGGCGAAGGCACCCTGGTATTTCCTTGGACTGCAGGAGCTGCTCCATTACTTTCCGCCTGTCGTCGGTGGAGTGTTGCTTCCTGCGCTTGCCGTTGTCGCTTTGATCGTGATCCCGTACTTCCGGATCAATATCAAACAAGAAGGGCTCTGGAAGGAAGACCGCAATAAAACCTTTGTTGCCCTCGTCGTTTCAGTTGGCATCGTTTCCATAGTACTCCTGATTTTCAAAGTGTACGCAATGTTAATTCCGACGCTGCTGATGACGGCGGTTATGCTTGTCCCGTATTTCTCAAAGAGGGAAAACCGTTTCGTCGGCTGGGTGGGAAATCGTCCCCTTTCATGGTGGGTGATGACGTGGTTTGTGGTGATTGCCGTTGTCCTTACGGCAATCGGAACATTGTTCCGGGGGCCAGGCTGGAGCTGGACCTGGCCCTGGGAGGGAATCTATTAG
>CAYPVN010000042.1:0-1674 GCA_964414155.1 uncultured Chitinophagales bacterium | reverse complement strand
AAAGCGAAAATGCCCAACTTCCATCTGACAGATGAAGAAGCAAACGTTCTCACCGATTTCTTGTTGACCTACAAATCGTTTCCAGCGGGCGTCTCCCTCGAACCGCTCCCAAAGATTCTTACTTCAGCCACCGAGGCACAAGGCGGAAAACTGATTGACCTTGGCATGACTCGATTTCGTGAGGCACGGTGCATCAGTTGCCACCCCATCAATGGTCGGGGCGGATATGTTGCGACGGATCTTGGAAAGGTCGCAAGCAAAGCATCTCTGCAATGGATTTATAACTACATCAAGAATCCGAAGGGCTTGCAACCGGGGGTGGAGATGCCGAGATTCCGGTTCAGTGAAACCGACCTTGTGGCAGTGGTGGCCTATATTGCAAGTGAGTTTGTTGATTACGACACCCAAGAACTTCCTCCGCATACACCCGATCCGGGATTCTATGAAAAGGGGCTCGCTCTGCTGAAGAAGTATAACTGCACGGGCTGTCACGATCTGGGTAATATGAAAAAGGGGGAGGAGATGGGCCCGGAGTTGACGGCTGTGGGCAGCAAAAGTCTGTATGAAATTGATTTCGGCAAAGCAGACATCGCACATTCTCTTCCTGCGTATCTGTTCACGAAGGTCAAACATCCTCGTGTGTTCTCCGCGTCAATGAAGATGCCCGACTACCAGTTCTCAGATGATGAAGCTACAGCAATTACGGTTGCACTGCTTGGCAACACAAGCGAGAGCATTCCGGAACATCTGAGGATCCCTCAACCCTCATCGAGTACTTTTGCCCCTCAAGGAGAATTCGGAGCGCTGGTAAACGACCTTGCGTGCTTTGGTTGTCACACGATGTTCGGCCGTGGCAGGTTGGTGGCAACCGACTTGAGCATGGAGGCGAGTCAGGCACAGAAGAAATGGATTGAAGGATACTTCAAAGTTCCGTATTCGCTGCGCCCAATCCTCACAGAGCGCATGCCGAATTTGGTTTTGTCCGATTCAGAAATCAAGTCGATTGTTGACTACATGGAAACTGTGTTGATCGCAGATAGTCTGGATCGGAACATTCCGATGGACGCCACAGCCATTAACGAAGGCAAGATCCTCTTTTATGGGACGTATGGCTGTCAGGCTTGTCACCAGATCAATCTCAAAGGCGGTTATGTGGGGCCGGCCCTTGATAAGGTAGGTTCTCGATTGAAAGCCGGGTGGATTTTCCATTGGCTGAAGAATCCACAGGCGTTTGATTCGGAGACAATTGAGCCCAACAATAACCTCAGCGACAAAGAAGCGCAAGCGCTGACCTCGTTTCTTATGAGCTTGAAGTGAGTGAATGAGAATGAAGATCTTTCTATTGATTTTCTGCGCCATCCTCCTGATGAGCTGTTCGAAGGAAAGGATGTCGGACATCAGGCCCGCCAAAGATGATAGCGCGTGGGTGGCTGAACAGATAAGCCCAAACGTGCTATCACCTCCTCTCACGTATGAACAACGGCAGGGAAAATATCTCTATCTGAAATACTGCGCCATATGCCATGGTGCTCAAGGTGGTGCTGACGGTTTCAACACGTACAACCTGGATCCCAAGCCGCACAGTTTGACTGACTCGGCGTATGTGGCAGCTCTTTCAGACGGGGCCCTGGCTCAAGTCATTAGGCTGGGGGGCCGGGGCGTTAACAAGTCTGT
>CAYPVN010000041.1:4165-12871 GCA_964414155.1 uncultured Chitinophagales bacterium | reverse complement strand
ATTTCGGCCATCGATTCGCTCATGGTCTTTCCATTCTCTTCATGAATGAGGGCCGCAAGACTTTCGGCATTCTTCTCGAAGAGCGCTTTGTAACGATAGAAGACTTGGGCGCGTTCCTTGATGGGCATCGCCGACCAGGAAGGTAATGCGGCAGCAGCAGCGCGGACAGCGCTTGCAACATCTTCGGCCGTGGAGAGTGGTACGCCGGCAATCTGCCTGCCGATTGATGGATTCATGACCGGCAGATATTCCTTGGCGCGGGATTCGACCCACTGTCCACCGATATAGTTCATGAGGGTCCGAACACCATTGCTTGGCCTGGTACCGGCCGCTGGAATGTTCGTAGTGGAAACTTCGCTTTGGATTGACGCCACGTTAACCTCCTCAAGTCAGCGACTTGAATAGATGAGAATAACCTGATTACAAAGTAAGGACTGGATGAGAAAGATTCAACAGGAAGGCAAATATGGCAATCCGCCGCCGACTAATTTTTCTGCACCTCCAGAATGGGGGGTGGTTCGGAACGCATGATCGCGGTGATGGTTTTCATGAAAAGGTCGAGATCGGTAACCTTGTCCATCGAGAAATCTGCAACGGTTTTTGACAACTGCCGCTTTGTTTCTGCATCAATGTAGCCGGAAACCACGAGAATCTTCATGTCATGGTCGGCCTTCCGGTTCTTTAGGAGTTCCAGCACCTGGAAGCCATCGACTTTCGGCATCTTGATGTCGAGGATAACGAGCTGTGGTTTGAGCTCACCGATGAGAACAAGCCCTTCGTAACCATCGTCCGTGGCGGTGACCCTAACGCCGGGCATTTCCTCCGTGATGGCTTCTTTCAACATTCGGGTATAGGATTCGTCGTCGTCAATGATCAAGATCTGTTGGTTCCGCTCATCGACATACTCAAATGGAATGTCCATGCCCGATGTTTGCAGAAAGCTCTGAATATTCGCGGGCCACACTCGGTAGTGTCCACCGTACGTGGTGAACGCCTTCACCGCGCCGTCGTAAATCCAGTTAAGGACGGTTTTCTTGCTCACTCTACAGATTTCGGCAACTTGTCCAACTGTCAGTGGCTTCTTGTGAACCATGGAAGATCTAATTCTCGGGTTGTTTTAGTTGTTCTTCTTGTTTTGCGTGTTCAATATACCAATATCTCGTTTGCATGTCAAGGATTTGCAAAACCCTGTGATGTCGAATACCCTTGCTGCATAGACAAAAATCAAAGGAAATCGTCAATTCCCATCAGTTCGTGTGGATAAGGTGATTATCTCGCGTTTTCAACGTTGTTGATTTCACGGAGCAAATCCTTTTTCGTGAATGTGGATTTGCTCATGAGTCCCGAGACATACGCGCTCAGTTGTGCGGCAGTGTCTGCATCGACTTCCATCGAGGTGAGAATGATAATGGGTATGGATCTCGTTGCGGGGATTTGTCTGAGTTGGTATGCCACATTGAATCCGGACACTTCAGGCATGATGAGATCAAGTATGATAAGGTCGGGATGTTCGCGAACGGCAAGTTCGAGGCCTTCCTTCCCCTGAAAAGCTTTGAGGATTCTGTATCCCTCGTTCTCAAGGATAACCTGGATAAGATCTATTGCTGCGCGGTCATCATCGATCACCAATACAGTAGGAGTCCGCTGATCAGGTTTCGGAATGAGATGAACCCGGTTAAGCGCCTGAAGCAAATCTTCCTTGTTCACCGGCTTGACAAAATAGTCCACGGCGCCGAGACTGAACCCGAGGTTCTTCTCATCGATAATGGAAACAATAATAATCGGAATGTGCTTGCAAAGCGGATGACGTTTCAACTCTTTCATTACCTGCCAGCCGTCCTTGAGTGGCAACATCAGATCGAGTGTGATCACGCTCGGATGGAGACGCTTTGCCATGTCCACCGCCTCAGCGCCATTGCGGGCAATCTCCACCCGATACCCCGCCGACTCGATGTGCATTTTCAGCAACTCGCTGGCCTGCGGTGCATCCTCCACGATAAGAGCAAGAGGTTTCTCTCCTTCATCGCGCGGGGTTATTTCCCGCTGCAGCGCATCGAGCAGCATGCCCGCCTGCATCAATCGCTCGGATGTCGCATCAACGATGAGCGGTATCTGAAAGAACACACTTGTCCCTTTCCCCCATTCACTCTCAATCCAGATCGTTCCACCATGAAGCTCAACAAGCTTCTTCGTAATGGCCAAGCCGAGACCAAGTCCCTGACGACTCAACTCTTGTCCACTCGGCGCTTGCCGGAACGGCTTGAACAATCCACCAAACTCTTCGGGCTTGATTCCCACACCAGCATCCCTAACCTCGAATTCAATATCATTCCGTACACGCTGCGAACTGATAGTAACCGTGGCAGAACGGCTGCTGAACTTGATTGCATTCGAGACAAGGTTAATCAGGATTTGCTTGAATCGAGTCTGATCTACAACAATTTCATCGAATTCAGGGGATAGGGCAAATTCGAGCCGGATATCTTTTCCGGCAATTTCCGAAGCGAGCACCCTGCGAACACCCTCCTCGAAGTATGATACCGGATAGCTGGCAATGTGGAGATCCATCTTTCCAGCTTCGATCTTCGACAGATCCAGAATATCATTGATGATCTGTTGCAGGTGCCGGCCGCTGGCATTGATATTCTTCATGAATTCCTGCACAGATTCGGGCGAGAGATCGTTATACTGCGTGGTCACCAATTCGGAGAAGCCAATGATGGAGTTCAACGGTGAGCGAAGCTCATGACTGAATGTTGCAAGGAATTTCTTGAGAGTGTCGCTTGCCTCAAGCGTTTTCTGCGTTTGGGATTCCAATTCTACATTCTTCATCCGTAATTCGTCAATCAGCCGCTTGCGACTCATTCCACCCGCAAGCTCATTCGTGACAACAGAGAGAATCTCCAGATCACCGGCTACGAAGTCCTTTCCCTTGATGGTCAGGACTTCCAACACACCCTGCACATCTCCCTGAACTACAAGGGGAATGACTAGGAGTGTCGTTAGATGCAGATTCTGTATTTCTTCTTGAAAGAGGGTGGAGACCGTACCCTCGCTAATCCGATCTGAAACAATGGCTTCTTTCTGAAAGGCTGCTCGCGCAGCAAGACGTGCCGAATCACCCGAGACAGGCTGGTGGACGAACTCCTGAGGAAACTCAACATCAATAAGGGCGGGTGCTACCAGACGAATCTCGTTGCCACGCGGGTCATACAGATACAAGCAAACAAGCTTGGACGGAATATCGAAAAGCAAAGCAATCTTTTCAGCCGCCCGGAGACAAAGCTCATCAAGATGTTTGGATGAGCTAATGGCTGCGGAGATCTCAACCAGTATTTCCTTTTGTCGCTGCTCTTTCTTCTTTTCCGTTATGTCCTGAAAGAATACCGAAAGCCCGTTCTCTGCAGGATATATTCTGATGTCAAACCATGCTTCAAACCTCTCGTCTTTATAGGAGGTCTCGAAACTCTGGTAAGTCTTGGTCTCCATCGCAAGCCGGTACTTTTCACCGAGAGGGGCACCGGCAGCATTCGGGAAAACCTCGAACACATTCTTCCCCAGGACATCCTTCGCCGAAAGCCCGGTCCCAATCTCAGCTGCATGGTTCCAATATGTGATCACATACTGATTGTCGCATGCAAAGAAACCGCCGCTGATGCTTTCGAGAATGCTTTCGTATCGAAACTGATCCGGCATGTCTTCTCCAATCGGATACAAAAAACGGTACAAAAACTGAAACTCGTAGGTAATTAGTCAAAACCACAATGAAATGCAAGACTTTTCTTAACAATCACTTGAAGTCCTTCATTTAAACGCTGGGAATTCGAGTTAGTCGTTATCCGGATGCAGAATTGAGGGTTAGGGGAAGCTAAGGCTGGATGGGCATCCTTTTGGTAGGAAAGGGCATCCGGTGCAAGTGCCCTGAACGGACTGGAAATCTCCATTTTTGATTTTGGAAATGATTGCGGAGACTTCTTGCTCAAAGAGTTCAAGTCCAGAAGTAGTATGCGTTTCAGAAATGGGCTTATCGACCGATGATGTAAACAATAAGGATGCACGAACGGGACTCGTGGAAAAGAATTTATGAATGAGTAGAGCGTAGAACTTGAGCTGCGCCTGGTATTCATGCAAGAGACCCCCGGGAATCGCCCCTTCGATCGCATCCGTTTTGAAATCAAGCACATTCCAAACGCCGTTTCGATCCTTGTAGACTCTGTCAATGGTCCCCGTAAGATAATCATCTCCCAGCGTCGCGGTAATAGCGAATTCGGTTCTTGTATTCTGCCCTGTCACGACCTCTTTCCAAAAGTCCGATCCAATAACGCTCTGAACCACGCGAACGATTTCCCCGGTCATAGTAGATCTATTGCGCACACCGAGTGACATCATTACCCGTTCAGCCTCGGAACGGATGCGATTCTCGCCATCCCCCATCGAGTCGATCTTCTCCATGACCGAATGTACAATCGTCCCCAACAATTGTCCCGATATCGCCCTTTCACTCTCTTCCTCTTCATCTGCCCGCCTATATGTTGCCGCTCCTTGATCGGGCAGACCCAGAACATATCGCAAGAAGTATCTTGAGGGACACCCAAGATAAGTTCTGATCTTGCTTGCTGAGAAAATCTCCCCCTGCGGCCGCGATGACACCGGCGCGATCAGACTCTTCGGCTGTGACGTTGAGGTCTGCTGCTCCCGCCTGAACGTCTCAACTGAAGGAAGATCTTTTGGGCGAACAATGTATACGGGTAACCGATATTGCTCAATCGACTGAGTATATTCCCCATTTTGCTGGCGGAGGATTGGCAGCGAAACAGGGAACTCCATGTGTTCCTCGCCGAAAATCGGACCGCCACCGAGCGCAGGTAACAACCAATCCATATACGTGTCGGTTTGAGAACCCTTCTTGCGTGCACCTGAAAGAATCAGCATGTCCCTTGCGCGGGTACAGCCGACATAAAAAATCCTTTTCTCCTCGCTCCGTGTCTTGAGTCTATCCTGCCTTTTCAGCAATGCAGTGACAGCCGAGTTTCCTTCCTCTTCATTTTGCGTGTCCAACCCGATGCCGAGATTATCATCCACATACGGCTCTTCGTCGAACCGGAATGGCTTTTCCAGATTCGGCATGATAACGATAGGAAACTCCAGCCCCTTGGCTGCATGGATTGTCATGATTTGGACTGCGTCGGACTGAACATCCACGATACCCTGTCCTTCTGTCTCCTCCTCCTCGATGAGACGCTTCAACCGGCGTGTAAAATCAAAGAGGTTCGTCAATCCCAAAGCATCGTAACGCTGGGCGAGCCGTCGCAGCTTGTCGAGGTTTGCAAGACTTTGATCGCTTCGGCTCGATCCCGCAATCTTGCCAAGATACGAGGCTTGTTCCGCTATTCTGGAAATGAGTTCCTGAATGGGCAGCCGCAAACCGACGTCGAGATTGTCGTGCAGAACCCCAACAGCCCGACCTACATTTGTCGGCAAGTCATTTGTAGGTTGTTTTTTACAGAGATGCTTCCAGAAACTTCCAGCTCTCCTTTCCTTCACACTCTCATACAACTCAGCATCAGAAATGAGGAAGAAAGGCGACCGGAGAACACCGGCGAGAGCAATATCATTGTCGGGATTGAGGAGAAACTGAAAGTAATTGTAAAAATCATACACGTCTTGCGTTTGATAGTATCCGACACCGGCAGTTACCACATAAGGAATACGATATCTGATGAGCGCAGACTCAAGAGATGCAAGCGGAGTCCGGGTGCGCAGCAGGATTACAATATCGCCAAAGCGTGCTTCACGTGGCTCCTCATGCCTGTCAAACACTTGATGCTTGGATCGATACAATTGCAGGATCTTGCGTGCAATCAACTCTCCCTCCTCGGAGTCCGCGTCGGTCGCATCTCGCAGGATGAGTTCGACTCTTCCAGGCGCATCGTTTGGTCTCGCTACGACTATGGGTTCGTACTCTACCTCGTACCTCTTCGAGAGAGTGGACAGGGATGTCTGACCATGACTCATGATCGGCGCAAAAACCAGATTAACGAATGCCGCCAGGCTCTTGAGAGGTCGAAAGCTATCGTCAAGCACAACATCGGCAGCCGGGCCTGAGTGTTCCAGGATATCGTTTTTTGTCTGGTTGAACACGCCAACATCCGCAAAACGGAAGGCATAGATCGATTGCTTCGGATCTCCCACAATGAAGAGATTGCCGCTCGCAAGCTTCTTCAGGAGAGGGAGAAGAATCTCGTACTGCAGTCTGTTCGTATCCTGATACTCATCCACCATGATGAACTTGAACCGCTGCGCCAGCCGCTGTGTGACGACCTCCTGTTTCAGAAGTTCTTTCACATAAAGTTGCAAGTCCTCAAAATCCAGCTGAGAGGCCTCCTGCTTTTTCCGATGGTACCGTTCCAACGCCTCATGATGGACCGCCAGGAGACATCGTGTCAAACGCAACAACTCTTTCTCGGTCGTGCGTTCACCATTTTGAGCGGCATACGGCAACAATGATTCAAGTAGCTGGTATCGCTGTCTGAGCCGCCGCGCTTGCACTTCCACGCCAGCCTCTTCGGGATCTTTCCCGAGAAGCGACTTATATATCCCCCCGTCACCCTTGACCATCCTTCCCATCAACTGATCGAACGCTCCAGCCTTTTCCCGCAAAGCGCTCGCCGACTTAAAGTGTTCAAAAAATCTCTTTACATCCTGCACATCTTTACCTGTAGCAACCGTCAAGATCTGCTCGACATCAGCGAGAAGGTCATCTGAATAAAGCTCAGCCGTAGCGCATCGGGTTATTTCCTCATGCCATCTCCCCAGAACCTCACTATCATTGTGCGAATAAATCCCATGCTCGCCAGTTAATCTCTCCACGACCTCACGCTTTGCCGCCAGCGCATTGATGATCCGTACGACCTTCCCTTTCCCAAGAGTGCGCAAGACATGGTAGAGTTCAGACCGAAGCTTGTGTTTTTCATCCTTCAGTATGTGGTAAAAAGCTTCTTTTATCGATTCCTGCTGCAAAAGCACCTGGTCTATCCCTTCGACGACTGTAAACGAAGCATCGACACCCGCTTCAACTGGATACTCCCGCAGGATTTTCGAACAGAACCAATGGATTGTTCCAATGACTGCAGAGGACAATCTATCTCGCACCGATTCAAGAGTGAGTCGCTCCGTTGCGTCGGCGCTCGAGGCGAGCCTCTCTTTTACCCGGTCCGCGATCTTCCGCCGGAGTTCGCTTGCGGCCTTATCTGTGAAAGTGAGGGCGACAACTTCTTTTACACCCGCATCGCCTGCAACCAGGATGTCCACAAACCGCTCAACGAGGACCCTGGTCTTGCCGGATCCCGCGTTTGCGGTGACTGATAGATGATGCGCTCGGGAGAGAGCTTTTTGCTGGGATGGAGTTAGCATTGGCTGGAAATACTGAAGCCGGTCATTCAGGGACGCCTCACACTGTGACCGCACTTCTCACATGGACAAATCTGCCGCAGATAATCCCATGTGTAAATCCCTGTGTTGTGTCCGTCTCCCCATGTTATGATGACAGCGTTGTGGCCGGAAGGCTTCATGCTGCGCAGTTGAGTCTGGTTCGCCAGCGGCAGGCTGAACATCCCTGTTTTCAAATTCTCTTCCTTCTCGTGAAGACAGGTGGCACACGGACAATTGCGACGAAGATACTCTGTCGAAAACAAGGTCTCATGCCCATCATCCCACTTCATCAATATTTCGTGAGAAGTGATTTGCTTGATGAGCGTTGGTTTCATGGTGTTCAAGATCCTGCTTTTGACTCAGACAAGCACGGGATATGACAAAGACTGCCGAGAGCTATTGAACGCCACGGCCCGTAAGCCGAACGAGGGCCTCCTCATACTTGCTGCTCGTTGTCTGAATGATTTCTTCGGGAAGGCGCGGGGCTGGCGGAATCTTGTCCCAACGGATGGAGAGAAGATAGTCGCGGACAAATTGTTTGTCGAAACTCGGTTGTGCGCCGCCGGGAGCGTATCGATCTTTTGGCCAGAACCGGGATGAATCCGGCGTGAGCGCTTCATCAATCCAGACGATCTGACTATTCTCATCAACACCGAACTCGAATTTTGTATCGGCAATAATAATTCCTTTGGACGCCGCATACTCTGCACCAGCCGAATAGAGCGATATGGAAAGATCACGCACCTTCCCCGCCATGTCTTTCCCGAGAACGCCCACAACATGCTCAAACGAAATGTTCTCGTCGTGCGAGCCAATCGGTGCTTTGGTCGATGGAGTAAAGATCGGCTCAGGGAGCTTCTCCGATTCTCGCAAACCTGGTGGGAGTCTAATCCCGCAGATGGATTGAGCTTTCTTATAATCGTTCCAGCCGGAACCGGATACGTATCCCCGAACAACGCATTCCACAGGAAGAGGCCTGGTTTTTTTCACCAGCATGCTACGTCCCGCAAATATGTCCGGTGCCGACTTGAAAGGCTCGGGGAAATCACCTACATCGACAGAAATGACGTGGTGAGGCACAAAAGAGGTCAGCTTCCGGAACCAAAAACTGGAAATTTGCGTAAGGACTTTTCCCTTGTTGGGGATCCCGTCCGGCAAGACAACATCAAACGCAGAAAGCCGGTCGGTTGCCACTATGAGCAGGGCGTCTCCAAGATCGTACAGGTCGCGGACTTTTCCCCGCTGTGTAGGTGCAAACCGATCTGAAGCCGTTTG
>CAYPVN010000041.1:0-4065 GCA_964414155.1 uncultured Chitinophagales bacterium | reverse complement strand
TTGAGTTGTATTTGAGAAAGAAAAATGCATCGAAGATAAGATCCCCGATGCATAATGGTCGATGATGATGCTGCGGTCAGGTCTCGAGCTTTGAGCCGAGGATTTCCTCGATCGTGCCCCGTTTGAATTGCTCATCCGGGGGATTCGCGTTGGTCGGCTTGCTTATCCCACCAAGCTTGAACCCTTTCCACGTGGTTTGCATTTTTGCCTTCACGAAATGCTGCACCGCCTTCTGAACATCTGCACCGCGAGAAGATCCCGGCTTCACTGCATCGACAAAGATGTCTATCTTGATCTCACTATTCGAGACGCTGCGAGGAACAATCATGTAGTCGATATGCTCAAAGTGCCTCCAGGCATACGTTCGATTGGTGGCGCTAAACGTTGAAGGGACACGTCGAAAACTCGACTCATCGGACGTCGGAACAAGCGTAATTGTTACCCGCTCGTACTTATGGGCTTCGCGCGACACAACCATTGCAGTGCCTCCTGACGATTTCTTTATGAGGAACAGGTCTAGCCCCCTGCTTGAGAATTCCTCACCGCAGGCTCATCCGAATATAGGGACTAAATTCTAATGTTGCAACAAATAAGGATGAAAATTTTTGTGTTCGCAGCCGAAAGGGACGCTGTTCCGGGTTGGCTTGAGACATGATCAGAAGCAATCTTTTTGTCCATCCACACCCATTGGTGTGCGATTAGACACGATTGAGCTGACCAAGATCTCACTCTAGGAGAGACCACCATTGAACGTTACGTCGGCCGTGAGTGCATTCGCAAGAATAGAAAGATACGTCGCACGAGGGATTCCAATCGCGCCAAACTGTCGTACGTGCTCATTCATGAATTGTGTATCCAAGAGGCGGAAGTCTCGCCTTCTCAACCGTTCGACAAGATGAACAAGTGCCACCTTCGATGCATTCGGCATCCTACTGAACATGGACTCACCAAAGAATGCACCCCCGATTGCTACGCCGTACAGACCGCCAACCAAGCCGCCTTTATGCCACGACTCAACACTATGTGCAAATCCCCGGGCGTGGAGCTCGGCATAAATAGTTATGATCTCGTCGGAAATCCAGGTCTCCTCTCGTTCCGCGCAAGAACGGATCACCTGCTCGAACACTGTGTCTATCCTAATTTCAAAGAGTCCCCTGCCTACTATTTGCCTCAGACTGCGAGACATTTTGAAGGTATCGAGAGGGATGATTGCCCGTGGATCCGGTGCATACCATGAAATCGTCCCTGTTCGTGAATCTGCCATCGGGAAGTATCCATGGCGATAGGCCATGAGAAGAAACTCGACATCCAATTGCTCTTTTTTCTTCCTGTCCGTCATATCTTCATGTCTTGGCTATCGCCGAGCTTTCCGGGACACGATGTAGAGATCATACAGCTGCATGAGGCGCTTCTGTGACAGCGTGTCAAGACTCTCGTCATCTTTGTCCCGCTTGACAAACATATCGAACTCCTCCTGATCGTTCCTCGACATCTTCCGTTCATAATCCATCAACTCAACAATCGTCTTATGCTGTTCTGCGTGTGTCATACGTTCTCCGCCTGCTCTGACGGCACGCGACGCACGGTTTGAATCCGGCAGATCGTCTTGTAGTCACAATAGGTGCATACCTTTTGCACTTTCTCGGGTGTTGTCAGAGGAAATTTTCCCTGTGCCATGTTGTCAACATAACCATTTACCATCGTGACCGCTTCATCAATCAACTCGCGCAATTCCCTGTTCGTCGCCAGCAATTGCCTCGGCTTTACCGACGGCTCGACGGCGATCCCTTTGTATTCGGCACTTGCAATTCCCACCTGAATCTTGACTGGTTCCCGGAGGAGATAGTACAAACCGGCAGCCGGCTGGCGCGCTAAGTTCGGCACCGCTTGCAACAGATGCTCGACCGCATACAGGTACAACGGAAGCTGCAGACTGATCCCCTGCCGAATGTCCTCAATCCGGGCAACATCTTTCCCCGTTTTGTAATCAATGATGGCAAACGCTCCATCACCAACCTCGACGCGGTCGACCTTCCCTCTCAGGTTTACGTCGCCAACGGGAATGGTGCTTTCTGTTGACAGGAGAGAATCCTTTCCTCTTCGCGATCCAACATTCGGGCCGAACGCAACTTCAAAGTATCGAGGTTCGAGCGTTGTGGTTCTTTGCCGTTCGGTCTCAAGAAACTCCCGAAGCAGACCCTTGCGCATCCCAGGCTGTCCGAGAATCAATTCCTTCTCAAGATCCCAAAATGCATCAGGGATTTTCGTCTGGTCCAGTTTCTGCTCGGCAATCCGCGTAAGCTCACCAACAGCATCTTCGAACTGCCTGTCCGAACACTGTGTGAGCGGCGGGAGGTTCCTGTCCCGTCGCCCGGTATAGAACTCAAACAGCGCTTCATGTAATACAGACCCTTTTTCGCGAGGCGTTAACTCCTCCTCAAGCTCCTCGATCACCTTCAGTTGCAAAAGCCGTTGGGCGAAGAACTGATACGGGCATTTGCCATAAGATTCCAGCTGGCTCGCCGAGTAAGTTCGCTCTTTGAGTTGTGCAAGGCTCTCACGAGCATCAGGCGAAACGTGGTCAGCAATGATACCCTCAAAATGAGGAAGGTCATGCGTTTCCGTCCGACTTCTGTCAATCTCAATCGATTTTGTTACTTCATTGAGCTTTGACTTCAAATGTTCAGGAAGGGTAACAGCACTTTGTTTGTCGTCATGATGCGATCCAGCGTATCGCAACGCCTCCTCTTCCGAATACAGGTCGTGCCCAAACGGCGTTGAGGCGGGCTCTTTCCACTCCGTTACTTCTGCAACACTCTGAAACGCATCAATAAACGTTGATCGCACGAGCTCCAACTCCCCGTCCTTTTCCGGGTAGAGCAGATATAATTTTTCGGACCAATTGGTCACGGCTTGATAGAACAGATAGCGATTCTGCCAGGTATGCCTTTGCTCGCGCTCTTTCTGTCTCTGCATACTGAAGAAGACTTCCGGTTGATAGACGGACGGAAATTCGCCATCAACAAGACCGGCAAGAATCATAACGTCCAGCGGAAGGCCGCGTGTCTCCTCGATTGCGGTGACAAGTACACCGCTGCCGAATTGCTCGCGCACATTGTATCGCTGCTTCAGTATGGCGACATTCAGGTGATCGAGATAATATTTCAAGGAATGCACCTTCTCTCCCTCTCCCTGCAATTCCAACAACCCTACCGTTTGCTCGACGACATCAAGAAACGTTGCGTATGCCCTCGTGTCCTTCTCGGCAAGCGAAATATCGGACTTGCCGGAAACGAGCCGGAGGCGAATCTGAAGAACCTCAAACAACTCTCTCAACCGTCGTTGGAACTCCCGGGGTGTCACCTGTTCGGATAACTCAGCCAGCAAGCTGCCGAGTAATTCGATATCTGCGCGGCATTTTTCCAGCCGTGAACGATCACGCGTCAACGACGCCTTTTCCCGCTCATCGGAGGACTCATCTGTTTCTTTGCTCAGACGCAAGCATTGGTCGTCGATTCGCTTGAGCCATGCGTTGTACCCGCCGGTAATCTTCAGCTCACTTGAGACAGCAACAAGGTTACCATAGTCGATTGCGGACTTTCCGGAACCAAGTACAAAGTAGGGAGTCCGGAGTGCACGAAGCACGTCATCGCGACGGAATCCCCTGATCGGAATCTGCAGCAGTGCGAGGATGGCAACCACAAGAGGCGAGCGCGACAATGCAAACCTGTCGGTGATGTTGACGGGGATTCCATACTTTGGAAACACCACGCGCATAATGTCGGTATAAAGCTGGGGCTGAAACACTGCAACACAGATCCTGCTCAGGTTGCGCTCGGGACGTTCACATACCAGGTGCTTGATGATTTTACAAATGATCTCAACTTCCTGTGTGCGATTTCTAACCTGCGAGACAACCACGTATTGGGAGAGATCCACCTTCGGTTCCGACACCTTCTTATTGAAGAGGACTCTTGCGAGTCGGCTTACGCCTTCCTGGATTTCCGGCATGCGCAGCTGGTCGGTAAGCATCGGCATGCTCGCCGCGGCAGTCGAGCGACTTCG
>CAYPVN010000040.1:0-12933 GCA_964414155.1 uncultured Chitinophagales bacterium | reverse complement strand
CTCCCATACGCTGCGCCATTTTGTAGCCGATGTTTCCCGCGTCGAGATCGGGGAAGATCAACACGTTGGCGCGGCCGCCGATGGGGCTCCCCGGCGCTTTCGAATTCGCAACGTTCGGAACAATGGCAGCATCGAGTTGCAGCTCTCCGTCAACGAGCAGCGTAGGTCGCTTCTTCTGAATAATTTCAGTGGCCCTCTGAACCTTCTCAATGAACGGATGACTTGCACTTCCTTTCGTCGAAAAAGAGAGCATCGCGACGCGTGGCTCTTCACCGGTGAGTCTCCTGTGGTTATCGGCTGTGGAGATTCCGATGTCGGCGAGTTGCTCCGCGGTCGGGTCGGGGACGACGGCACAATCGGCGAACGAGTACACCTGGTGCGGGAATATCATCAGAAAGAAGCTTGAGACGACGGTGATGTTTTCCTGCAAGCCGATTACCTGAATGCCGGCGCGCAATACATCACCCGTTGTGGAGAGCGAACCGGCAACACTTCCCTCCGCCAGACCTTCTCGCACCATCATCGCAGCAAAGAACAACGGCTGTGTCATCTGTTTCTGGGCATCGGTAAACTGCAGCCCTCTTGCTTTGCGGAGGTTGAAGAAGACGTGGGAGAAATCGCTGAGCTTTTCCGACCGCCGAGGGTCAACTATACGAATGCCGGAAAGAGAGGCTCCAATCTTTCCCGCCTGAGCATGTATAGATTGCTCTTCACCGATAAGTACCACATTGGCAATTGATCGGTCAACGAGAATGCGCGCAGCCTGGATGGTACGTTCGTCTGTTGCATCGGGAAGCACTATGGTTTTCTTCAGCGTAGCCGCCTTGGAAATGATGCTGTTCATCAAATCGGTAGGCATCATGAGAGAGCCGGGATGATATTGAATAGGAGAGAAATTGCGCTCTAAAGATACGAAAGTCTCTGTCGTTATCAAACATCTTGAGAGAGGCCTCATAAACCCCCGATTTATGACTATTTGACATTTACGACACCGTTTCCCCCATAACTTGCCCAATTAAAAAGAATTAACTGACCCGAGAATATTGGCTCTTTGCTTTTATGTCATATATTGGATAAATTTAGTCTACCCTTCGGGTCATTCATTCTGTCATTACCCCCATGTCAAAAAAAGTCTATATCGAAACATATGGTTGTCAAATGAACGTGGCTGACTCTGAGGTGGTCGGAGGCATTCTTCGCAAGGAAGGGTACTCCTTCACCAACGAGTTTTCCGGGGCGGACGTGATCCTGATAAATACCTGTGCTGTCAGAGATCATGCCGAGCAAAGGATCTACGGCCGGCTCGGGCTCTTCAACGGGTTGAAGAAAGCAAGACCAGAGCTCGTTATCGGACTTCTTGGTTGCATGGCTGAACGGCTGCGGTCCAAGCTGGTGTATGAAGACAAACTCGTTGATCTTGTCGTCGGACCGGATGAATACAGGAAGCTTCCAGCGCTCATGCAAAATGCATATGAGGGTGAGAAGGGAATTGCGGTTCGATTGTCAAAAGTAGAGAACTATGAAGACATCGTGCCCCTTCGTACCGATGGCATCAGCGCGTGGATCTCTGTGATGAGAGGCTGCGACAAGTTCTGCACGTTCTGCGTCGTTCCATTTACACGAGGAAGGGAAAGAAGCCGTTCTCTAGAAAGCGTCGTCCGCGAGGTAAGGGATCTGGCTGAACAAGGATTCAGGGAAGTGACACTGCTCGGCCAGAATGTGAATTCCTATCTCGATGGTCAGTACGATTTTGCAGACCTGATGCGGAGCGTTGCCGCCGTTGACAGCCGCGTGCGCGTCCGTTTTACAACATCACACCCTCAGGATATGTCGGACAAACTGATCGAAACAATCGCCGGTACCGAGAACATCTGCAAGTATATTCATCTTCCCGTTCAGTCGGGATCGGACAGGATCTTGAGGCTGATGAATCGCAGCTATTCCATTGAACATTATCTTGGCCTAGTTGAGAAAATCCGGGCAATCATTCCCAATGTAAGCCTGACAACAGATATCATCTCCGGCTTCCCGACGGAAACGCAAAGCGATCATCAAACAACCGTTGCACTGGTGAAGGAAGTGCAATACGACGGCGCGTATACGTTCAAATACTCGGCGCGGGAACGAACCAAAGCCTGGGAAATGAACGATGACGTATCGGAAGAAGCAAAAGGACGACGGGTTACGGAACTCACAAATCTGCAACATGAGATTTCGTTGTCACTGAATCAGAAACTGGTTGGAATGATCGAGAGCCTTCTCGTGGAAGGCCCGAGCAAGAAGTCACCGGCAGATTTTGTCGGTCGCACGGATACAAACAAGACGGTGGTATTTCCAAGGGCGGATGAGCAGGCGGGAGAGTACGTGAACGTTCTGATTGAGCGGGTGAATTCTGCAACTCTCTTCGGCAGGCGAGTCCGCGAGGACGAGTTTGAGAATTCCGGCTGGAGTAGAATGGAATCGGAGGTGATAGCGTGAGGGCATCACTCTTATCGTTGGCGATCCTATTGGGAGTGGCTGCCGGTGTTCAAGGCCAATCCAGTGCTCCGGATGTCAAGAAATATCTCTCGATGATTGAAAACGGTCAAGTCGACAAGGTGAAGGAGGAACTTCCGTCGTTGCTATCGCGCCACGCAAACGACCCTGGGATTCTGTACATCCAGGCCATGGCGACGACCGATGGTGCAGAAGCCGTGCGAATCTATCAAAGCATCGTGGATAACTTTCCAAAAAGCGAGTGGGCCGATGATGCATTATACAAGGCATATCAGTTCTATTATGCCATTGGACTCTACCGCACTGCGGAGATAAAGCTGAATCAGCTCAAAACCAATTACCCAGATTCGAAATACGTGACGCAGAGCCCCGAGGCAGAGACGAAGAATCTCGCCGAAGAGAAAGAACAGGGTGCGGTTGAAGAGCCGGAAGCCGAAACGGCACAACCGGAGGCGAAGCCGGAACCTGCAAAGAGCACAGCACCTGCCGGGCAGTTTACTTTGCAGGTCGGGGCGTATACGACACAGGTCAATGCAGAAAAACAGAAACTTTTTTTTGAGGATCTCGAACTTCCGGTGGAGGTCATCAACAAGGTGAAACAAAATCGTTCGCTCTACATCGTCCTCGTCGGGGACTACGCGACATACGACGATGCGAAAGCGAAAGGGGCGGACATCAAAAAGAAGTATAATATCGATTCGATCGTGGTGCAACGATAGCATGCAGCATGCAGCAATGAAATCGGATCCTCAACAGTTTCAGGAAGAGCACGGCATTCTCGGCGAGTCTGTTGAGATGAGCGAGATCATCGAGGTGGTCGAACAGGTCGCGCCGACGGATATTACCGTCCTGATTAGCGGCGAAAGCGGTGTTGGGAAGGAAGTAATCGCGAAAGCAATCCACGCGGCAAGCCAGCGCAGCAAGAAACCGATCGTCACGGTGAACTGCGGGGCTATCCCCGAAGGAATTATGGAGAGTGAGTTATTCGGACATGAGCGCGGCTCTTTTACCGGTGCGTCTGATCAGCGCAAAGGATACTTCGAGCTTGCCGACGGGGGCACGATTTTTCTCGATGAAGTTGGGGAGCTGTCTCTTGCCGCGCAGGTCAAATTTCTCCGCATATTGGAGAACGGGGAATTTCTCCGCGTCGGGTCGTCCATCGCGCGCAAGGTGAACGTGCGGGTGATCGCGGCGACCAACAAGAACCTCGAGTCGGAGGTTCGCCATGACCGGTTTCGCCCGGATCTGTTCTTCCGATTGCGCTCGGTAAATATTCATGTGCCGCCGCTCCGCAATCGGCCGGAGGATATTCAGGTGTTCTTTGAGAAATTCGTCGAGGAATTTACAGTAAAGAACAGCAGCAAATTTGCCGGTATTGAGGATGAAGCCATGGCGCTGCTGAAAAGCTACCACTGGCCGGGCAATGTCCGAGAATTGAGGAATGTTGTTGAAAGCATGCTCATCATCGAGAACGGAAAATATCTGACTGTCGATGATGTGAGGAAGTATTTGAAAGAACATAAGAACACAGGCGAGGACCGTAACCTGCCCATTCATCTCGGGAGAAGCGTCGAACAGGCGGAACGTGAGCTGATTCTCCGGGCGCTCCTCGATATTAAAGGCAATATCCTCGACTTGAAAAACATAATTGAAGAAGGAGTACGGAAGGCAAGCGATTCCGGGCGACTGCATCAGGGGTCAGCATACATGAATGGAAACGACGATGAGCCCAATCTCTCGCTCCACCAGATGGAGCAAAGAATGATCGAAGAGGCCCTGCAGCGCTTTAAGGGAAACCGCCGTACAGCAGCGCGGGCGCTGAACATCAGCGAGCGCACGTTGTACAGAAAGATAAAAGAGTACGGGTTGGCGTGATAGAGCGGTCTTCGAAGAATGGTGCGTTAAGGGTTATATGCGCCTGCTTTTGGCCCGCCGGCGTGGTGGTTGTTGTCGTATGTACGAGTATCGGTTGTCCGTATTCGTTCACTGGCGCATCCGTCCCTTCGCATCTGAAGACGGTCGCGATTCCGCTGGTTGATGATCAATCAAATTTTGGAGAACCGGGTCTTCGCGAGAGATTTACCACCGAGCTGACAAACCTCTTTATCAGCGATAACAGTCTGGAAGTCGCTGACCGCACATCGGCGGATGCAATTCTTGAAGGAGCGCTTACGTCGGTTGCGGATGCCCCGTCGGTTGTCGGTACCGGTGTGCAGGGGGAGCAGGTCAGCAAGCGGCGGATCACCATCACGGTGAAGTTTGCGTTTCAAGACATGAAACTGAGAAAAAAAGTCTGGGAAAAGACTTTTTCCAACTGGGGAGATTATGATTCGGGCGGCGGACTTTCACAACGCGATGCCGGTGTGAAGGAAGCGATCAAGAAAATTGCAGAGGATATCCTTCTGGAAACCGTTTCTGGCTGGTAAACCGGTACCGCTGGAAACATGGTAGCACCGCACCATCATCTGTCCCATAACTGAGGTATAAGTAACAACCATCATGGAAGAAATCATACTCCTTGCGTATATCTTTTCACTTTCCGTGCTGTTCGTTTTTGGGTCGCACGGATTTGTAATGATCTATTATTATCTGAAGTTCCAATCCGGGAAGCCGCGGGATGAAGATCAGATAACGAGTTATCCGGTCGTGACTGTCCAGTTGCCGGTGTTCAATGAGCAGTATGTTGTTGCTCGCCTCATCGAAGCATCCTGTGGGATTGTTTATCCGAAGGAAAAGCTGGAGATACAAGTTTTGGATGATTCAACCGATACGACGGTTGATGTCGTCGCCACGATTGTGAAGAAGTACAGGAAGCTCGGCTTCGATATCAAGCATATTCGCAGAAATCACAGAACCGGTTTTAAGGCAGGGGCGCTCAAAGAAGGGCTCGCTGTTGCTCGGGGCGAGCACATTGCAATCTTCGACGCGGATTTTGTTCCGAAACCCGAATTTCTCCTGAAGACACTTCCATACCTCCTCAGCAATCCTCAAATCGGAATGGTGCAGACGCGGTGGGAACACATCAACTCTGATTACTCCATGCTTACGCGAACGCAGGCCATGGCACTCGATGGCCACTTCGTGATCGAGCAGTCGGTACGGAACAGGGCAGGGTTCTTTATCAACTTCAACGGTACGGCGGGAGTGTGGCGGAAGTCCTGTATTGAAGACGCCGGAAACTGGCAGGCCGATACGCTAACGGAAGACCTCGACTTGAGCTATCGTGCACAGCTTCGCGGGTGGAAGTTCAAATATCTCAACAACGTTACATCGCCGGCCGAGCTTCCCTCGGAAATCAATGCGCTGAAATCGCAACAGTTCCGCTGGACGAAGGGGGCAATCGAGACGGCGCGCAAAATTCTTCCTGTTGTGTGGAAATCAAAACTCTCGATGAAGGTAAAAGTCCACGCAACGTTCCATCTTACAAACAACCTCGTGTTTCCCTTTATCATATTGGCGGGAATACTGAATGTGCCGCTCGTGTTCATCAAACACGCAGGCATGTACGATCAGTATTTCACCTTCATGTCCGTTTTTGTCTTTGCTTTCATCGGGTCATTCCTTTTCTACCTCTTTTCCCAAAAGGATGTGTACGTAGATTGGCGCCGTCGGCTTCTGCTTTTTCCCGTGTTCATGGCGGGGAGTATGGGATTTGCGGTGAATAATACCCGCGCGGTGCTGGAAGGATTGTTCCGAAGGAAAACTGAGTTTGTGCGCACGCCGAAGTACAACATAGCGGATAAGAAAGATTCCTGGACGGACAAAAGCTATGCACCGGTGAAGATCAGCTCAACGGTGATAATCGAGATTCTTCTTGCAGCGTATTGTCTTTTTGGACTTGCATCTTCGATTTATTTTTTGGAGATTGCCGCGGTACCGTTTCAGTTGCTGTTTTTCCTTGGGTTTACGTTTGTTTCCGTCATGTCGTTGAAGCATGCAATGATTGCGCGGCACACAGGACTTCATAAAGAGAGTTGAAAATGGCGGTCTCGAAAGACCATGCGACACGCATTGCCGCGCTTGAGCGCACACTGGAGGCCAATAGGTGGTTTCCCGGCGCCGCACGCCTTGCATCCTACTATCTGGAAGCCGGGAATGCACAGAAGGCGCTTGAGCTGTGTCTCAATGGGCTGGTAAAATTTCCGAACTATGCGACGATGCGGCTTGTCCTGGCCAAATGTTATGAGGTTCAAGGGAGAAGCGTCGAGGCAATGCTGGAATACCGGCGTGTGCTGAAAGCCGTGCCCGACAATCCGACCGTACTGGGACTGCTGAAGAACATTGAACAAAAAGAGCAGGAGGCGTTCCGGGCATTTGCCGAAGAGCGTTCGCGGAAATTAAAGGACAGGAAAGATTCCCTCACATTTGAAAAGTACGTTGCCGATAAATCCGGAGAAAAAGAGAGCACTGTCGATTTTCTGTTGCAGCGACTACAGGAAGCCAAGGCGAACCCGCAGCCTCCACAGGCTCGGACAATAATGGAGGAGGCACCTCCTGTTCCTGCCGGAGCGAACAAGATAGTTACGGCCACACTTGCCGAGATTTACGCGAACCAGGGTGAATACAAGGAGGCAATCGAAGCGTATAAGAAACTTGTCGAACACCGGCCGCAGGAAGCGGAACGCTACGAGCGACGTATTGCTCAACTGGAGGAACTTGCCCGGCTTCATCAGAACGATCAAAAGCCGCCAGGTGAATAGAAGTCACAAAAAAAAGGCCTCTCAAATTGAGGGGCCTTCTTGTTAAATGCCGGAACAGCGCTATTTCATTTTATTGACGAGCCTCGTAAGGGCCGATTTGTTGTTGGCGGCGTTGTTCTTAGGAATGACTCCCTTTGCTGAAAGCTGGTCGAGCAGCTTGACAGTTTTCTTCAGTTCTGCAAAGGCTGCTTCTTTTTCTTTTGCCGAGCGCACACGTTTGATCGCCGATCTCATCTTTGATCTCCACTGCGCGTTGCGTACAGCTCTCCGTTTCGAAGTGCGGGCTCTTTTCTCTGCCGATTTATGTTGTGCCATTCATTCTTCCTGATCTGATACTCGTGACGACTGTGTTTACGGTATCAACATATCAAAAAACCGGCTGAAAGTCAACGCAGAGCGTTGGACTCAACAGAGTCACCTTGCCTTTCACTTCCACAGTAAGTATATTTCCTTCAAGCTGACCAAGAAATCCTCTTCCCAATCGTATTCCCTGAGTTGCGAGTTCCAACGGAGGTTGAATGAAAATTGTTGCCTGCCTTAATCACGTTCCTGATACCGAAACAAAAATCAAAGTCCAGCCGGACAGCCCGACGATTGACAAGGCTGGCGTAAATTACATGCTCAGCCCCTACGATGAATTTGCGGTTGAAGAGGCGCTCAGGATGCGGGAGAAGTTCAAGGGGGAGGTTATCGTTGTCAGCCTTGGAAGCGATGCGCACAAGGAAACATTGCGCAAGGCGCTCGCGATGGGTGCGGATAAGGCTCTTCTGCTGAAAGATGACAATGTTCGCGACTCGTACGCCGTTGCCAAAGGCCTGGCAGATGAGATCAAGCAAATGTCTGCCGACGTTATACTCTTTGGCAAGCAATCCATCGACTACGACGACGCCCAGGTGGGAACGCTTGTCGCGGAGATGCTGGGGCTTCCTTCGGTTGGTGTTGTGGTGAAAATCGAAATTCAGGATGGAAAGGTTGTTTGTGAGCGGGAGATTGAGGGAGGGCACGAGGTCGTTGAAACGAAATTGCCCGCGGTATTCCTTGCGCAAAAAGGACTTAACGAGCCACGCTATCCATCACTGAGAGGAATTATGGCGGCCAAGAGCAAGCCAATTGAGGAAAAACCAGCCGCGCCCGTAGAAATACGCGTTGAAACCTTGCAGTTGAAAAAACCGCCGGCCAAGGCTGCAGGCAGAATCCTCGGCACAGACAAGAGCGCCGTTCCGGAACTGATCCGGCTTCTGCATGAAGAAGCCAAGGTTATCTAAACACCACCCAAGACAACAAGGAACTCGATGAAAATTCTGGCCTTTGCAGAACAGCGAGAAAATAAGTTCAAGAAATCGTCGTTCGAGACGGTAAAAGCGGCAAGAAGGATTGCAGATCAACTGGGCGCTGAATTTGCTGCATTAGTTGTGGGGAGCGGCGTCGAAACTCTCGCTCAAGAGCTTGGCAGCTATGGCGCGGAGCGTGTACTTGTTGTGGATGATCCGAATCTCGCGAATCATTCGAATACTGCCTTCGCTAAAGTTATTAGTGAAGTTGCGACGAAAGAAGGCGCCCGGATGGTTTTCCTTCCGGCAAGTCAAATGGGGAAGGACATCGCGCCGCGGGTGGCCGTGAAATTAAATGCCGGTCTTGCTTCCGACTGCGTCGCGCTCAAGATCGAAAACGGTGAGGTCATCGCGACGCGACCCATCTATGCAGGGAAAGCATTGATCGATGTTCGGGTGAAAACGCCGACAAAAATATTCACCCTTCGTCCCAATGTCTTTACCGCTGTGTCCATGCAGGGTAGTGCCAGCGTGGAGAAGATGTCTGTGGCCATCGAATCAGGTGATCTTGGGAGCGTGGTGAAGGAAGTCAAAGTTGCATCCGGTCGTCCGGATGTTACCGAAGCAGATATCATCGTCTCGGGAGGAAGAGGAGTAAAGGGGCCTGAGAATTTCTATCTCATTGAAAATCTCGCGGATGCTCTGGGCGCCGGTGTCGGAGCCTCACGAGCCGTAGTGGATGCAGGATGGAGACCTCATGATGAGCAGGTCGGTCAAACCGGGAAGACGGTTTCTCCGACGATGTATATTGCATGTGGGATCTCGGGGGCAGTCCAGCATCTTGCGGGAATGTCTTCATCCAAGTATATTGTAGCTATCAATAAAGACAAGGACGCACCGATTTTTCAGGTGGCCGATTACGGCATTGCGGGCGATCTGTTTGAAATCGTTCCCGAACTTACAGCGCAATTGAAAAAGGCGTTGGGCAAGTAATCTTGCTTGTTTAATGCGAATTGCGTATATGCCTGTGGAAAACTTAAGATTGTTTGGATTGTAGAGGAGCATATTGTGGAACGGGTGCAGGTTGATATTCTGGGACTCTCGACCAATCCTGCGAGTGGAGGGGCCTACGCGTTAATCTTAAAGGAAGTGAACGGCGACCGTCGCCTTCCCATCATCATCGGTGCATCGGAAGCGCAGTCGATTGCGCTGGAAATGGAGGGTATCAAACCACCCCGTCCGCTGACGCACGACCTCATGAAAAATCTCATCACCTCCTTCGGAGCGGAACTAAGTGACATTACAATTGATGAGCTTCGCGACGGAACCTTCTACGCGAAGCTGAATATCGACAGCCAACAGATCGATTCGCGTCCAAGCGATGCGATTGCGCTGGCGGTACGGTACGGTGTTCAAATCTACGTGGCTGCAAGCGTGATGGACGAAGCGGCGTTTATTCCGGAAGAGGAGGAAGAAGAACAAGTACCCGGAGGCAAGCAACAGAAACCAAAACAGCAGCAACCTCCCGGGAAGATGACAAAGCTTGAGCAGTTGAATCAGCAGCTTAAGGAAGCCATCGAGAAAGAGAATTATGAAGCTGCAGCGGCGTTGCGAGACGAAATTCGGAAGTTGGAATTACGAGACTAGGGTGCAAACACAAAGGCCTCTGTGAAAGAGGCCTTCTCATTTCACGAGAGTGAGCATTTCCTTGACCGCCCTCTCTAATCCTACGAACACCGCTCTTGCAATAATTGCATGTCCTATGCTTACCTCTTCAATTTCTAGAATCGTTTTGAACGGAAGGATGTTGAGATAGTTTAATCCGTGGCCCGCGTTGACACCAAGGCCTAAATCGTGAGCCATCTTCGCGGCGTTCCGAACGATTGTGAGCCGCTCGAGTTGTTCACGTTCATTCCTCGCGTTCGCGTATTCCCCCGTGTGAATCTCAATCTTATCCGCACCAACTTCCTTGCACGATTCAATTTGGTCTGGTACCGGATCTACGAAGAGGCTCACTTCGATCTCGTGCCGTTGCAGCTCTCTCGTGACATCACGAAGATAATGCCGATTACCACGGACATCCAGACCACCCTCGGTAGTGAGCTCCTGGCGACGCTCGGGGACGAGCGTTACAAGCTCTGGCAATGTCTGGATTGCAATGGCAACGATCTCTTCGGTTGCCGCCATCTCGAGATCAAGCTTTGTCTTGATACTTTCGCGAAGCAACCGCAAATCACGATCGTTGATGTGTCTCCGATCTTCCCGAAGATGGCACACAATGCCGTCAACTCCGGCAAGCTCACAGATATGAGCTGCCGTGACTGGATCCGGCTCGTTTCCTCCCCGTGCCTCACGTAGCGTTGCAACGTGATCAATATTAATACAAAGTCTCATCGGGTTATCTCAATACCGTCGGTTCAGTCAAACTAAAGTCTTGTTCTGACAATATATTGTAAACGATCCGGGCGTCGCGCAACCACCTGTACGCCCGACGGTGGAATAACCTCCACGTCGGTATATCCGGTCGTGTCAGCGAGAATTGTATTATAGTCAACGGTGGCCCGGAAATCATTTCTTGTAAGCGCTGAAAGCTGCTCAATCCCGCCCCGAACGACAATCTCAATTTTTGGCGGAATGAGAATCACTTCTCGATTGGGTTGTTCGCCGCGCACCTCGACCGGAAGGCCGCTAAAAATTTTTTCCGCAAGCGGCTGTACGTTGATTGTGAAATGAACTGTTGTTGGAGACACAGTAAGAGTCTGCATCGATGTATCAATGATATCTATATCGGAATCAACGGATGCCCTTAGAGTGGTGAAGGCTCCGCGCCCGGAACCCCAGGCGGAAATATCTCTCAACACAGACTCAGCACCGCCAATCGTTACGCTCTCGGGTTTGATAACAACTGATCCAACCTGGCCGTATCCATCCCGGAAGGATATATGAGGCTCAATCACTACGGGTACTCTCTTCTCGGCGTATCGTTCCAGAGAAACGAAGAGTGATTCGGGTTTCATATCAACTGCCTGCACGCCGATCGGGAGGTTGATTCGCTCTGCAACATCGGCCAGGATGATTACGCGCTGTTTGGGCGCCAGAGAGGCGAGGTCGAGGACGCATTCCAACTCATGACCGGTAAGCTGGGAAGCAAGACGCCATCCATTGCCGCGGAGCTTCAGTTGCAACGTTCGCGGCATCGGAGTATTTATTGCCATCCCCTGTGGCAGGTTCTTGACAATGAGCGGTGCAGTCACTGTTGTCTGGTAATCGTACGTCATGTTGATCGAGAGCCAGAGAAGGATGCCGAAGAGTGTCGCTCCAAGAATGATATGTGTGCGTTGTTTCTTCATCAGTGGGGCTTATACAAAAAAACTCCATCGGTGGGTGACCAATGGAGTGAAGAAGGAATCGGTGAACCTCATCCCCCCGCTCTTTTCCTCATCAGCTCATTCATCAACTGTTCCTTGTTTGCACGGGAAATTTCACGCCCTGCGATGCCAAGACCGCCAACTTCCCGTGCAAGAGTACGCAGTTGTGGGACTGTCATGGCATCCAGCTTTGCATAGTAGTCCGCATCAGTTGCGGTTGCCTGGAAGAGATCATCGGTTTCGGGCTTCGGGCGGGTCTTCTTTACACGAGGAGGTTTCTTTGCTTCTTGAGCAGCAACGGGTTCTTTGTCTGCTTTCTTGGGCTGGGAGGATGCAACTTTCTTCAATATGTCTTCAATCTCTTCAGCCGGTCTCGGTATGACATGTGTTGAAACGACCTGTCCTACCCGCGCTGCGGCGGCCGACCCGGCGTCCACAGCGGCTTTCACGGCTGCAACCTCACCGATGATTTGCACGGTGACCAAGCCATTCTTAATGTATTCAGTTCCGAGAATGTGGACGTTAGCGGTTTTCACCATTACATCGGCAGCTTCGATGGAGCCGACGAGGCCGCGTGTCTCGATCAAACCGAGGGCATATTCAAGCATAGGCGTGTACCAAGAATCTCAGCGCAACGAACAGATCGTTGCCTGCATTAGAAATGCGACGCTCGGGAAAATTTACTTGGCTGCGGGGCGCTTCGGAAGAATCATCTCGACATCTGTATGCGGACGCGGGATGACATGCACCGAAACGAGTTCACCGACGCGCTGCGCTGCCGCAGCACCTGCATCGGTGGCAGCCTTGACAGCGCCGACGTCTCCGCGCACCATGACCGTGACGTAACCGCCACCAATTACTTCCTTCCCGATCAACTGCACACGCGCTGCCTTTACCATTGCATCGGCGGCCTCAATGGATCCGATGAGGCCCTTGGTTTCAACCATCCCGAGTGCATCCAACGAAATATCCGCCATGTGGGAGAATCTCCTTGTTGGTTACTATGGCTGTATCCGCAATCTGCCGGTTAGTTCGCAGGCGGATTATGAAGAAGAAGCCTGGGTAATATAGACAAGCGGGAGCATATTGTCAACCCCG
>CAYPVN010000039.1:0-13234 GCA_964414155.1 uncultured Chitinophagales bacterium | reverse complement strand
GGCGGAAAATCCCGCCGCTCCGACAAGCAGAGGATTAAACCCTTTGCACTATGTAACAAGGTTGATGGAAAAACATTTGTACGCTGTCAACGTGTTCGATTTTCCTGCCCCCTCGAATATCCCCACCGACAGCGTCTGTATCCCCTGCGATTGAACATTAGTGATAAGCCATTCCATGGGGAGTAACATGGATCGCAACTCTACTCGATGGGTAACCGGAAAGATGGCAAGTGTTGGGAGAACTCTTCCTTTTCTCTTCATTTTGTTCCTGGCTCCCACAACATTCCTGCTCGGCCAGGCATCCGATTCAGAGGAATCGGGAGAAGATATTATTGGCAGAGAATTGTTCATGCACATGCGGAGGGCCGGCGGCCCGGGTCGATCCATTCCGGAAAACGTATACGCCAACGCCGTTGTTGAACGGCAGCACCTCGACGCGGTGACTGCGGGGTTACGAAGCGTGATGGAAGTTGCCGCGTGGCAATCGGTCAATCCTTCCGGAATGTTCTATGCCCGCACGAACAACAACTACATAGCAGGAAGGACAAACTCGATCGCGTTTCATCCCGCGAATGCCGACATCATGTACCTCGGCGCTGCTGGCGGCGGCGTTTGGAAGACCACCAACGCGGGCACGAACTGGCAGCCGATGACCGAGAATCTCACCTCGCTCGCGAGCGGTGCCGTTGCAATCGATCCCAATGACCCCGAAGTGATATATTATGGAACCGGAGAGCAGAACTATTCCGGGGACAGCTATTACGGCGACGGTGTGTACAAATCGTCCAACGGCGGTACTTCGTGGACAAAAATAGCAACAACCTCAGTCGGAAGCAAGATTTCGCAGGTCGTAGTCAACCCTTCAAACTCTACTATCGTCTACCTTTCCGGAACGAGCGGCGTCTACAAATCGATGAATGCGGGATCGACGTGGGCTTCAACTTCGAGCGGATCCAACGCAAACTGCCTACTGGTCGATCCCTCGAACCCCGAAGTACTTTATACAACAACAGGCGGATCTGGTACGAACGTGATTAAAAAAACAACCAACGGAGGAACGAACTGGACGACACTCTCGAATGGTCTTCCTGCTTCCGGCACCGGCCGGACGCAACTTGCAATGGCCGCAAGCAATACGGCTGTGTTGTATGCGAGTATCGCGAGGAACGCAAGCCCGTATGATCTTGTCGGATTGTACAGGACGACAGATGCGGGCGCCTCGTGGACTCTGCAGAGTTCATCCACGAACTATCTCGGGTCGCAGGGATGGTATGATAATGCTGTCACGGTTCATCCGACAAATTCCGATATTGTTGTCACAGGAGGTTTAGATATTTATGTGTCGACAAATGGCGGCTCCACATTAACCCAAAAAACAGTCTGGTCCACAACGTCCTCCTCCAACATGTCGCATGCAGATATTCACTTCCTCGGGTATAGCGGTTCCGTCCTTTACTGTGGCTCAGATGGCGGTGTGTACAAGTCCACAAACGACGGTACTTCTTGGAGCGACCTCAACCAAACAATCTCTACGTTGCAATATCAAAGCGCGGATTTTGATCCATTCAGCGCTCAAAAACTGTACGGCGGCACGCAGGACAACAACCTGGAAACATCAACCAACAACGGCACTGTGTGGATTCAGCGAACAACCGGGGATGGGGGCTACTCCATCGTGGATTCAGGAAACACAAACTTCGTGTACGGGCAATACGTGAACGGATCGCTCAAGCGATCAACAAACGCGGGCGTTTCATTTACCGAAATCAAACCAACTGGTTCATCTGGCGGACTCTTTTATAATCCATATGAGATGGCACCCGGTGAGCCCAACACGATTGTCTTCGGCAGGGCAGACGTTTGGAAGACTACGTCTGCACGAACATCAACCAGCTCAGCGGGATGGACCCAGATTGCCACGGCCGTAACAGTCGGGGGAAATGTCTCCTCGATCGCCATCAGCACCACCAACGCAAACAAGATCTACATAGGAACAAGCAACGGTCGCATACTCGTTACTACGAACAATGGAAGCAGTTGGGCGACATCGACCGGATTTCCTTACGTGAGTGATCTCGCAGTTGATCCGACAAACGACAACATTTGTTATGCGTCGTTCACGGGTTTTTCAGCGACGACACATGTGCATAAAACGACCAATGGCGGCGGGACATGGAGCAGCATAGTGGGCAATCTTCCAAACATCCCGGTGAACACTCTCGTTGTGCTGGCAACTCTTCCGCGTACAATCTTCGTTGGAACTGACCTCGGCGTATACCAGTCAACCGACGACGGTGGAAGCTGGAGTTCATTTAACAACTCCCTTCCGACCGTTGCCGTCTTCGATCTCAAATACCGCGAGCCGGCGAAGTTCCTCATCGCAGCAACGCATGGACGGGGATGCTTCGTGTACGATCTGAATTCCTCCCTTCCAATCGAACTCGCAAGATTTACGGCGGTTGCGATCAGCCCCACCGCTGTGCGACTCGATTGGATGACGCTGAGCGAAACCAACAACTACGGTTTTGAAGTCCAGAAGTCACCGTCGCTGCCGAATCAATGCGCTACTGTTCCAAACAGCTTCGTTCCCGGACACGGGACGACAGTCGAACCCCAGTACTACACCAACACAGATATAACTGCCGGGGAAGGCTCATGGTATTATCGATTGAAACAGATCGACCTTGACGGCACCATACATTACTCGGATGGGGTACAAGTCGACGTACTGACCGGCGTGAGCGAGGAACAACGGCCCGTAACATTCTCGTTGAGTCAGAACCATCCCAATCCCTTCAATCCTTCCACCACAATTGAATTCACCCTGCCTCACGAGGCCCACGCCAAACTTGAGGTTTTCAATACACTTGGCCAGCGAAGGGCGATCGTGGTTGACGCAACAATGCAGCCCGGCAATCACACCGTCACCGTGGATGCTGCAAATTGGGCAAGCGGCGTTTACTATTATCGCCTGTCCGTCGTGCCAACGGCACGACGAGACCTCGTCCCAAAGGACGGGCAGGCAGATGGTTTTGTTGCAACGCGGAAGTTCATATTGGCAAGATAACCCACACATAAGAGTTGAGCAACTTTATCCGTACCCAGGCGATCCGCTTTCCAGGATACTGGGCCGCTACAAATCGGCAAAGGAAGCCTTCTGAGTTCAGGAGGAAGCGATGAACATGGGCGCGTGGACGTATATGCAGCCGCGCTTGTCGGAACAACTGCAAGAGGGACAGCACCTCCGATATAGTGGCCGTCCGGCGAGTGCAAGCACTGCAACCGGCTCACTGAAGGCCCATCTCGCTGAGCAAGACCAGATCATCGAAAAGGCAATGTCCTGATTTTCGGGTTTATCTCTAACCCCATATTCTGATTACAATTACATCCAGTCCAGCGTATTTCAAATTTGCCATAGTCACAGATTCTGATTTCTGAATAACTACCCAGCTCAAATCGTCCAGTCTCTTGTGTAGATTCTTTGATTTTATTGTTTGAAAATTCGGCGGAATATACTATCTTCACATCCGAATCGTCATCCAAATTTTCTACCCGAGTACTGAAGCGATACACGGATCAACATCCCACCTAACAATACAAAAGGAGGACCAATGGGTAAATCTATGTCGAAAGCTGCACTCGTCGCTCACTTCGCAAAGAAGTCCGGCTTGACGAAGAAAGCAGTTGCTTCGATGTTCGAGGAGCTTGCAGGGCTTGCCTACAAAGAGGCAAGGAATTCGTTCACCCTCCCGGGCATCGGCAAGCTTGTGCTGGTAGATCGAAAAGCACGTATGGGCCGCAATCCGAAGACCGGTGAAACGATTTCGATTCCGGCAAAGACCGTCGTAAAGTTCCGCGTCGCCAAGGCGTGCAAGGAAGCTGTGTTGCCAAAGAAGCCCGTGGCCGCGCCGCCACCGATGCCGATGCCGCCAAGTATGTAAGCCCCAAAGAAGTTTGTGCGAAACAGTCCCGGCTTTCTGAGCGGGACTGTTATATTTCATTCCCTCCGGCTTTTCCTGCACGTTCCAAGTCCTTTCCGTTGAATGTCAGAACGTCGTTTCGTACATTGAACCGTGATGGTGAATCCATTCTACACTCTAAAGAGGTTTGTTCGTAACCTCGGTCCGGTCGAGCAGGCGCAAGTCGTTGCCTCCACGGCAGTAATTGTTTCGATGGGAACCATTATTGCCGCAATGGTGCTGACGCAACAAGCCGTCCGCCTTATGGATTTCATCAGCATCCTCACTGTGGGAACGATTGGATTTACCAGCGTGTATTTCACCCTCCGTTACGGCCGACAGCTTGATGAACAACGACGGCAACTCTTCGCACTCACTACAATTGCCGAGGCTGTCAACCAGGTAGTCGCGCTGGACTACGTTCTCCAGACCGCCCTGAAAAAGGCTACCGAACTGCTCGGCACCGGTTACGGCTGGATATACATGCTTGAAGGCACTCGCCTCGTCCTGAAGAGTTCCAAGGGAACAACCATGGACTTCCTCGAGTCCAGAAAAACTCCGGAAGATCCACTCTCTACATGGCTCCATCAACCGCGTGTTGAACGAGAAAGCATCCACGATCTCCGCGGGCGCATCCCTCCTTCACTGAAACAACTCGGCATCCAATTTTGGGCGTCAATTCCCCTGCGCGCAAAAGATACCGTCGCCGGAACCTTGATTGTGGCGGGCCGGGAGTTCGATATGTTCACGACCAAACAGGCCGAGCTCATGGAAGCCTTCGGCAATCATATCAGCGTGGCGTTGAATAATGCTCAGCTCTTCGAGCGGTTGAAACAATCCGAACAGAAATACATCGACTTGTTCGAGAATTCACCGGATATGTATCTCAGCGTTACTCGGCAGCACATCATTGTCGGTTGCAACAACACGGGAGCCGAAATACTGGGATATCCCAAGCGCGACATCATCGGCAAACCCGTTGAAGACCTTTTTGTGGAAGAGAAGCGTTCCTCCATCCATGAACAAATCACGACGATGTTCGAAGAAGGACGCGGGCTCAAGAACCTTGAAGAGCAAATTCTACTGAAGGATGGCCGACGCATTCATGTAACGCTGAATTCCTCTCTTGTCTTTGACGAAGCGGGTGCAAGTGTGAATGCCCGCGTTGTTGCAAGAGACATTACGGAATTCAAGATGATGGAGGCTGCGGTCCTTCACGCTCAAAAGATCGACAGCATAGGAAACCTGGCAGGCGGCATTGCCCATGATTTCAACAACATTCTCGCGTCGGTGCTCGGCTCCGCGTCGATCATGCGGCGAAAGCTGAGCGAGCGCGACCGGCTGTACAAATACGTCCAGATTATCGAAGGCGCCGCGAGAAGGGGTTCGTCTCTCACGCGGCAATTGCTCACATTTGCGCGCAAGACAGAGACCGTTGCAAAGACGGTGAACGTCAACTCGCTCATCGAAGAGACGTTGCACATGTTTGAGCGGAGCGTCAGCAAGGAAATCGTCATGAAGACCGACCTTACAACTGAAGCAGCGATCATCACCGGAGATGAGGGGCAAATACAGCAGGCATTGCTGAATCTCTTCTTGAACGCACGTGATGCCATGCCATCAGGGGGAACGCTTTCGGTCAGCACCAGGACAATTATCGCAGATGCTCATCTGGCGGGCCGCTTTGTTTCGTTCAAGCCCGGGCCATGCGTCGTGATTACTGTTGCGGACACGGGCACCGGGATGGATAAAGCCCTTCAGGGTCGCGTCTTTGAGCCTTTCTTCACAACGAAAGATAGCGGGACCGGCCTGGGCCTTTCGGTTACATACGGCGTCGTGCAAAACCATGGGGGTTTTATCAATCTTGAGAGCGAGCCCGATCGGGGAAGCACGTTTTCCCTCTACATCCCGCGCAGTGTCGAGGCGGGCCGATCGGAATCGCGGCAGAAACGGCAGCGATTGCCACGCGGCAAGGAGAATATTCTTGTGGTGGATGACGAATTGAGCGTATGCGAGATCGCACGCGATATGCTTACCGACCTCGGATATTCCGTGTTTGCTGTTCATGATGGAATAGCGGGGGTCGATTACTACAGGGCGCGCAGGGCATCGATCGATCTTGTTCTCCTGGATATGAACATGCCTCTGATGGGAGGCATCCAGGCATTCGAGCAGTTCCGGGCAATCAATCCGAATCTCCGCATTATCATTCTCACGGGGTACGGTCGTGGTGTGATTGAAACGCCCGCCCTCACCGAGGCCGTGAACGGCTTTGTGCAGAAGCCGTTTCAGCTGGAGGAGCTCGCAATGAAGATCCGTCAGGTGCTCGACACGCGAGCAACAGAGGCTGAACTTACTTCATAGAATTGTGGGAATAAATGGATTCACTTTTTACAAGACTTAAGAGCGCTCGCGAAGCGAAGCATCTGACACTTGTCGATATTGCGGAGGCGACGCTCATCGACGAAAAGTTTCTCCGTGCAATTGAAGAGGGAAATACGTCGTTGCTCCCGCAGACATACTCGCGAGCATTCATCCGCGCGTACGCCAGGGTTGTGGGCCTCGATCCTACCGAAATGATGCGTCTCTACGATGGCGCCCCCGAGCCCGTAAAATCAGAGGAAGTGCCGACTCCGGCTGCCGGGCATCCATCCTCATCGAACCATGTTAATCAGGATGAGACATCAAGACTGAAGCTGCGGATGCGCAATGGGATTTCTGCATTTCTGGTCCTGGCCTTAATCGGAGTCGGCATCTGGAACCTTACCAAAAAAGAATCTGAGTTGCCTGTCCAGGAAATCCCCTTTCAGAGTGTGGTGAAGGAGAACGAGCAGAGAGCCAATCCTGAAATACTGTCCCATCAGGAATCCCCGGAACAAAAGGCAGCACCCGGTACTTCCGATAGTCTTTCGTTGAGTGCGACAACAACAGATTCAGTCTGGGTTCACATGATTCTTGATGGGAAAGAAGAGCGAGAGTACCTCTTCAAACCAAATGCCTCGGCAACCTGGAAGGCGAAAGATCAATTTGAGATTTCGCTTGGCAACGCCGGGGTAATCGAATTCACCCTCAATGGGCGCAAGCTAGGAACACTTGGAAAGCGCGGCGCCGTCGTCCGTAGCGCTATCCTGAACCGAGATTCCATCACCAAGAATTGAACATACGATAGATCCATTCCTGGTACGACCGTGGCCAACCCTTCACAGCGAGTCATCCAACGAGTTGAGAATCTCCGCAAGGAGCTGCACGAACATGACTATCGTTATTACGTCCTCGCAGAACCGACAATCGCTGATGAGGAATACGACAAGTTGTTGCGCGAGCTTCAGGAGCTTGAACGCGAATATCCGCAGCTCCTGACCCCTGATTCGCCAACGCAGCGGGTCGGCGGCAAGCCTACAAAGGAATTCGCCGCCGTTTCTCATGATCCCCCGATGCTCAGCCTGGGGAATTCCTACTCCGAGGAAGAAATACGGGATTTTGATCGACGCGTACGCGAGTTGCTCGGAACACAATCACCGACGTATGTTGCCGAGCTGAAGTTCGACGGGGTTGCTCTGTCGCTCAAATATCGCAACAGCGTGTTTGTTCAGGGAGCAACACGCGGAGACGGCGTGCAGGGGGACGATATCACGCATAACCTGCGAACGATCCGTTCTCTTCCGCTGCGATTGCGTGCGGGTCGTTCGGGGTTTACGGACATCGAGGTGCGCGGCGAGGCGTTCATGTTCCGTAATGAGTTCGAATCAATGAACAAGCAACGGACGGTCGCAGGCGAGAAAGTGTTTATCAATCCCCGCAATGCCACCGCTGGCACGCTGAAAATGCAAGACCCAAAAATTGTTGCTGCGCGGCCAATCAGAATATTTACCTACGGGCTGTTTGCGCCCGAGGCAGCGTTCAAGAGCCATTACGAAAGTCTCGGGGTTCTCAAGAAATTAGGATTGCCGGTGAATGAACACACGCGACTGTGCAAGGACATCGACGAAGTTATAGCATTCTGGTCGGAGTGGGAAAGAAAGCGCAACACGCTTCCTTACGATATCGACGGTGTGGTGGTCAAGGTGGATTCTCTCAAGCAGCAGGAGCTTTTGGGCAACATCGCCAAGAGTCCACGGTGGGCGATTGCGTTCAAATTCACATCACGGAAGGCAGAGACGGCACTCAAAAAAATTCGGCTTCAGGTCGGTCGGGTGGGAACCATAACGCCCGTTGCCGAGCTGGCGCCTGTTTTTCTTGGTGGAACGACGGTGAGTCGTGCGACGCTTCATAATGTTGATTACATTCAAGAGCTTGATCTCCGCGTCGGAGACACTGTCATTGTGGAAAAGGGTGGTGATGTGATTCCGAAGGTAAGTGGCATCGTAGAGAGCAGGCGGCCGAAAGGTACGAAGCCCTTTGTTCTCCCTCAGCACTGCCCTGAATGTGGATCGCGCATCTATCGGCCGGAAGAAGAGGCAAATTATTTTTGCGAGAACTCCGAATGCCCTGCGCAGGTGAAGGGACGCATCGAACACTTTGCCCACCGGGGAGCGATGGACATAGAGGGTCTGGGCGAAGCCGTCGTCGAGCAGTTGGTGGGACTTGGACTGCTCAGGAATTATGCTGATCTTTATTCTCTTCACAAACATAAGGGAACTCTTGTTGAGCTGGATCGCTGGGGCGACAAGAGCGCGCAGAACCTTCTTGATGGGATTGAAAAGAGCAAGAACCAGCCGTTCCACCGTGTCCTTTTTGCGCTCGGCGTCAGGCACGTCGGCGCGGGAGTTGCACGGGTGCTGGCTGAGAATTTTGCATCGATTGAAGCGTTGCAATCAGCGACGTTGGAGGAGCTGCAAGAGGTTCCTGATGTCGGGCCGAAAATCGGCGAGAGTGTCATCAATTTTTTTGCCGACAAACACAACCGCGATATTATCGGGAAGCTCAAGAATGCGGGAGTAACACTCGCCGGTTCGACATCAAAGAAAAATGGAAAGCTCTCCGGCCTGACTTTCGTTCTTACCGGCGCTCTTGCCACGTACACACGGGATGTAGCAAAGCAAATGATCGAGGGTTATGGGGGAACGGTTGCATCTGGCATCAGCAAGAATGTCCAGTATGTTCTCGCAGGGGCGGAGGCCGGTTCGAAACTCGCCAAGGCCAAGAAGCTTGGTATTCCGGTTATCTCGGAAGAGGAATTCATGACCATGATACGGTGACACAAAATGTTTGAGGGACTACGTACATCAATAGGGTTACTGGCCACACGTTTTCTTTTCCGGAACACGCGCGAAACGGTAATCTCGTTTACCGAAGCGATATCCGGCGCGCGCCAGGCGCTGCTGATCATGCCTTTCAATCACCGCGAGTTTCTTCCAACAATCAGAGTTATCGAGACGATAAAGAAGATGATACGCGAAGAACACATTACCGTCATAACAGACGAGCTGGGAATGGAAGCGGTGCGCATGTTGCCCCGCAGCCATTTCATCCGTGTCGTGCAAACAGATTTGAACACAGTGTATCTACCTCATGCAAGCATCATCCATCGCGTGCGTGAAAAGCAGTACGATCTTGCCATTGACCTCAACCTTGACTTAGTGCTTCCCTCCGCCTATATTTGTAAGGCAAGTGATGCTCGTGTTCGCGTCGGCTTCGTCCGCAAACGAGCAGAAGGATTTTATAACTTGCAGGTCAAACCTGATCTCACACTCGGCAAGCAACTTATCTATGATCGACTCGCGCAATGTTTGCAGATGTTCTAAATCGGGAGCGTGCCTATGAACTTTGATGTGAAAAAAAACCGTACGTCAACGACCTTGAAGCTGAAGGAGCGGAAACTGGACTCCTCCGTCTCGCCTGAATTGAAGGGCGAATTCCTCATCCTGTGTAATCCCAAGGTCCAGCATCTTGTGGTTGATCTTGCCGACGTCGAATTCTGCGACAGCAGCGGGCTGAGCGCTCTGCTCATCGCAGATAGAAAGATGAAAGAACACGGCGGTACGGTAAAACTGGTCAACGTGCAGAAGAAGGTCGCAAGTCTTATCAAGATTTCCATGCTTGATCGCGTCTTCGATGTTGAGGGGACGACGAATCGCTCCGCGAAGCGCTGAGCGTTGACTCTCCTCCCTCAGGCACACTGAATGGGATTCACTACCCTCGATTACGTCATCGTCATTCTCTACCTTCTTGGAATGGCGGTCGTCGGCATTCTTGCCGGCGGCAAGCAAACCACAACGCGCGATTATTTTCTTGGCGGGAAGAACATCCCATGGTGGGCGGTCTGCTTTGCCATCGTGGCAACGGAAACGAGTACACTTACCTTCATCAGCATCCCGGGTCTCGCCTACACCGCCAATCTCAACTTCCTGCAAGTGACATTCGGTTATCTTCTTGGTCGCCTCGTCGTTGCGGCGATCATCCTTCCGGCATACGCGCGAGGTGAGCTTTCAACAGCGTACCAGTTCCTTGGTCAACGTTTCGGCAACACAATGCGTACGGTTGCCAGCGTAACGTTTATGGGAACGCGACTCTTTGCCGATAGCGTCAGGCTTTTCGCGACCGCGATTCCGCTTGCTCTGCTCATGAAAGGATGGCAAGTGTTTGGCTCTGTTTCAAATGAACAGATGTATATCGTCTCCATCCTCGTCATGGCGGTGATCACGCTGAGCTATACGTTCGTCGGAGGTGTACGCGCGGTAATCTGGACAGATGTAATTCAGATGTTTCTGTACCTTGGAGGCGCAGTAGCTGCGGGAATCATTATTCTCAACAACATCCCGTCGGGATTCGCCGCACTGACTGCAGACAAACTTTCTGTTTTCAAGTTCGGGTTCGATCTTTCGCCGGCAGAATTCTTCGGCTCACCGTACACGCTTGCAGCCAGCCTTCTCGGCGGAGCGTTCCTGTCGATGGCGTCTCATGGTACAGATCAGATCATCGTCCAACGACTCCTTACGGTCAAGGAGTTGAGGGATAGACGCCGTGCTTTGATTGGCAGCGGCGTTGTCATCATCGTTCAATTTGCTATATTCCTGGGAATCGGTCTCCTGCTCTATCTTTTTTATGGTGGGGTGTCTTTGGAAAGCATGGGTCTCTCGAAGGCGGATGAGATCTTCCCGAAATTCATCATCGAAAGCATGCCCAGCGGCCTCTCCGGGATTATTATTGCGGGATTGCTCGCCGCGGCCATGTCCACGCTATCCGGCTCCGTCAATTCACTCGCCTCAGCGACGCTTCATGATATTTACAAACCATACTTTGGGACTTCAACATCGGAAAAGTCGGACCTTTTGTTTTCACGACTGGTTTCCTTGCTCTGGTGCATCCTCCTTGTCGTGGTAGCCGTTTTTTTCGTCACCAACACCTCGAAGGTCCTCGTCGAGCTCGCCCTGAGTATTGCTTCGATCACGTACGGCGGAATGCTCGGCGCATTTCTGCTCGGCATTCTATTCAAAAAAATATCTCAGGTTGATGCACTTACGGGATTTCTTGCAGGCATCGCAGCGATGGTATTCGTCCTCACTCAAACGAAAATCGGTTGGACGTGGTATACATTTATCGGGACCTGTGTGACTCTTTTGGTCGGAAATCTCTCTTACTACATCCGGTCTGTAACATCCCCGAAGTCCGGTTCATCGTCACCCGGGTAAATGTCAATATGAATCGCCCCGGAACATAATCGAGAAAGGCGCAGCATGCACTTACAGCTTATTGACTGGCTGCTCATTGCGGTTTACTTTGCTGGAAGTATTGCCATCGGTGCGTATTACTCCCGTCGGGCGGGGAAAAACACCACGGAATTTTTCCTGTCGGGCCGCAATCTTCCCTGGTGGCTTGCCGGCACTTCGATGGTCGCCACAACATTCGCCGCAGACACGCCTCTCGCCGTCACCGAGCTGGTCGCCACCAACGGTATCGCAGGCAACTGGCTCTGGTGGAACATGGCATTCGGCGGGATGCTTACGGTGTTCTTCTTCGCGAGGCTTTGGCGACGCGCGGGCATCATGACGGACGTGGAGCTCACCGAGCTCCGTTACTCCGGCAAACCGGCGGCGTTCCTCCGCGGATTCCGCGCGCTCTATCTCGGTGTCTTCATGAACTGCGTCATCATGGGATGGGTGAACCTCGCGATGGCCAGCATTCTTGAAGGACTGTTTGGCATCCCCAAGGACGTCGTTCTCTGGTACGTGGCCGGCGCCATGCTCGTCACTGCGCTCTACTCGGCTGCTTCGGGGTTGTGGGGCGTTGCAGTCACCGACGTATTCCAATTCATCATTGCGATGGCCGGGACAACAGTGCTTGCGTTCGTGGTGCTGGATCTTCCGCAGGTTGGCGGTATCGCAGGATTGCAATCGAAGCTTTCGGCGTCAACGTTCCAGTTTCTCCCAAGCATCGGCGGCGATGGCCTTGGGGCAGGAACCGCTCTTGCGCTCACTGTGACTTCGTTCCTCGCATACATCGCGATCCAGTGGTGGGCTTCATGGTATCCAGGCGCCGAGCCGGGCGGCGGCGGATATGTTGCGCAGAGGATGATGTCCGCGAAAGACGAGAAGCATTCGCTCCTCGCAACACTCTGGTTCACTATTGCACATTATTGCCTGCGTCCATGGCCATGGATTCTCACGGGACTCGCCACACTCGTCCTCTACCCCGATCTCTCCACTGTCGACAAGAAACTTGGTTATGTTTATGCGATGAGAGATTTCCTTCCGGCCGGACTTCTTGGCCTGCTCGTTGCAGCCTTCTTTGCTGCATACATGTCAACGATTGCGACCCACCTCAACTGGGGGACATCGTATGTAATCAACGACTTCTACAAGAGGTTTATGAAGAAGGATGCAGATGAGAAGCACTATGTTGCCGTCTCCCGGCTCGCGACGGCGGGGATGATGGTTGTCTCAATCATTGTCACTGCAAACATGGAGACGATCTCCGGTGCGTGGTCATTCATCATCGAAGCAGGGGCGGGACTTGGACTCGTGCTTATCCTCCGCTGGTACTGGTGGCGGGTGAATGCATGGTCGGAGATTGCTGCGATGGTGGCGCCGTTCATCGGCTACTGGTTTGTGAAGTACCACACCGACATTCATTTCCCGGAATCCCTCTTCGTCATCGTCTCGTTCACAACCGTATGCTGGCTTGCAGTGACGTTCCTGACAAAACCGGAAAGCGAATCAACGTTGATAGCGTTTTACCGCCGCGTCCATCCGGGCGGTGAGCTTTGGAAACGGATCTCCGACAAACTTCCCGACGTGAAGGGTGATTCAGGTTTCGGTCATCTCATCATCGATTGG
>CAYPVN010000038.1:10621-13334 GCA_964414155.1 uncultured Chitinophagales bacterium | reverse complement strand
TCCTTTGCGATAGGCTGGTAGAAGCTCGGCCATCCGGTTCCCGACTCGAACTTCGTCTCGGAATCAAAAAGGTCCGTGCCGCAACAGACGCACTTGTACACACCTTTCTCGTGATTATCCCAGTATTCCCCCGTGAATGCCCGCTCTGTCCCCTTCTCACGCGTGACATTGTACTGGAGTGGCTTGAGCTGTTTCTTCCACTCTTCCTCTGTCTTGATTACTTTGTCGCTCATGATGTACTCCTTCTGTTCTGCAGAATATATTTTCACTTGAGGTCCTCCATCAGTCGAAATGCTGCTGCTCTCCTTGCCTGACTTCTTCTGCTGCGAGGGATTATCAAGGGCATTCGTCCGGCTGCAAATGGTCGAAAGGACAACAATGATAACCACAAAAAGTAACGGCTTCAGATTCATTGAACTCCCTCTTGTTGATGTGCGCACCACGACCTTCGGCAAATAGAACGAAAGCATTGTTGCAGAATGATGTCGCGAATGTCGCTTTTTGATAATAGGATCAGCGAATCGGCCGAAAGAAGGCCCGAATATCTTTGGCCAGTTCCTCCGGCTCCTCCATCGCTGCGAAATGACCGCCCTGCGGCACTTCACTCCAACGTTGAACTTCATAGAATCGTTCCACCCATTCACGCGGCGGGAAAGGCGCTTCCTTCGCAAATTGAATCACGCCACACGGCACTCGTATCCTCCCCCCTTGACCAAAATGAAGCGGACGCAATCTGCCTTCATAATAGAGACGCGCAGATGAATGGAACGTGTCCGTCGCCCAATAGATCATGACATTGGTGAGCAATTCGTCTTTGGTGAAACGGCGTTCGACATCACCCCCACAATCAGACCATTCTCTGAACTTCTCAACGATCCATGCTGCGAGACCAATGGGGGAATCGTGCAGTCCGTACGAGAGCGTGAGCGGTTTTGTTCGCTGGATGTGTGCGTACCCGCCCTCATCCTGATACCACTGATCGACCCCGGCTAGAAACTGGCGTTCCTTCTCCGAGAGTTCTCTCGTTCCCGGGCCAAGGTAAGGTCGATACGATCCTGGAATGTAGTTGAGATGAACTCCGATGAGATTATCGGGATACACGAAGCCGAGGCACGTTGACACGCTTGCGCCCCAGTCACCGCCTTGGGCGCCAAATCGCCGGTAGCCGAGGCCGGTCATCAGTCCGCGCCAAAGTTCAGCGACCTTGAATGCGTTCATTCCACGTTCCGCCGGTCGATCGGAGAACCCGTAGCCGGGCAGCGAAGGCACAACAACATCGAACGCATCTTTTGCATCCCCGCCATGACTTGCAGGATCAGCGAGCAGAGGAATGATCTTGAGCATCTCGACAAATGAGCCAGGCCAGCCATGCGTGATGATGAGTGGAATAGGATTCGGCCCTTTGCCTCTCTCATGAATGAAATGCACACCGAGTCCGTCGATGTTTGCGCGGAAGTGGTGCAACCGATTCATCGCTTCCTCTTCTGCTCGCCAGTTGAATCGCGTTCGCCAGTAATTTGCCAACTCGTGCATGTACGAGAGGCTTGCACCATAGTCCCAGCTTGATCCGGGAATCTCATCCGGCCAGCGCGTGCGCGCAAGTCGTGCGTGCAGATCGTCGATGACTGACTGAGGAATCTTGACTTGAAATGGTTGGATGTTCATACGCTCTTCAATCCGGTTAGTGATCATTCTTGTGACATCATTAGGCACGCTTGCCTGTTCTACGAGAACGGATGATCTCTTGTTTCCATGAATCGAAGAGAAGGTCGCCCATCAATACAATCGAACCTTTAGTATCAGCGGAAGGTCGATCGGCTTCCCGATCATGGATCTCATCGCCACAATCTGTTCAATATGACGCTCGCTGTGGTCTGCATAAAGCTCAAGCAGCTGACGTAAGGTAATGATACCGAATGAATAGTGCACTCCTGTTTTCATCCAGTCATCCTCGTTTGCCTGCCCGAAGATTCTCCCTGAAATCGAGCGGAGCACATCAAAGAGCAGAAGCGCATCGTCCACCGCCGCGTGGTTGGCGTTCTGGTGATCCAACTTTGCCGTCCATATGTCCTGATCGTAGAAAGGCAACGCACTTCCCGGCTGAGCGATCACCAGCCTGACGCGGGCGGCAGCGAAGATCTCAGAGTCCACAACGTGCAGAGTGGTTTCTTTGATCGACCATTTGCCCTCTCGGGTCCGGAGAATCAAGTCGGAATCGGATAAACCCGCAAGAGCCTGCCGAATCCGTTGAGAGCCGGATGCGAACGCTTGCAGAAGCGTTTCCGTGTCAAGCGAAGCATAGGTTTGAGGGAATGCTACTTGGGGAGTTTTGATCATATGAGCCTCCTGTGGGATGTAATCAGTTGGTGACTATGCAATATCGATTCTTGAACGTCTGAGTGCATCGTCCTCCTCTCCTAATCTCACCAGATCATCACCAGTCAAACGAAACACCGTCCATTCATCCATCGGACGGGCACCTAGGTTTTTGTAAAACTGAATTGCCGATTCATTCCAATCCAACACCCACCATTCCATGCGACCGCACCCACGGTCGACGGCTAATTGGGCAAGGTCCAGCAGAAGCTTCTTCCCCACACCTTTTCCTCTTGCTTCCGGTTTCACATACAAGTCTTCCAGATATAACCCTCTTTGTGCAAGAAACGTGGAGTAGTTGTGGAAGAAGAGAGCAAACCCGACGGGCTGATCGGCT